>WLME01000012.1 GCA_009700365.1 Actinomycetota bacterium
CGTTGGTGGTTCTGCACATCCTGGAGGCGGATTGCCATTGGTAGGTCTGAGCGCTGAAATCGTGGCTAACGCAATACTTTCTTAGCGCTTCGCATCACCTTAAGGAAACTAAATATAAGAAGTAGAAGGAATGCGTAGGAGAACTGAAGTGTTCCTGGGATATCGAAGATGTAGAAAAGTAGAGCGAATCCCATAAAGATCGCACGAACCGGTCGTTCTGTAGGCGTTACAACTCCTATTTCGGAGTGACCTAGGGATGCAAGACGTGCACGTGCATACTCTTGCGTCGATGCAACGGTCCACATCGTGATTACAAGCCAAGCAGGTATTCCTAAACGCCACCCCATATAGAGCCAAAATGCTTCAGATATTCGATCGGCAATGGAATCTAGTAAGGATCCCCATTTGCTTTCACTGCCTCGCAATATCGCCACACTTCCATCGATACCATCAAAGAAAAGTGAGATTGCCAGAAGAAGCAGAGAAATTGCGGCATATCTGGAGAGCCCCATTGCTACTGCTGTCCCGAGGCCTAAGAAGGTTAAAAAATTAGGTGAGATGCGAAGTGCAACACAGGCGCGCGCAGCGTGATAAGAAAATCGCAGCCAACCACCGACAACGCCTTCAACTTCAGCCCCACCATGTAACTGGCTCCAGCGCTGCCTAAACTGAGTCTCGTTCATCTTTCATCCTTAATGTGAGAATAGATTTCGCGAGTCGCAGATGATGTATTCATTGTGTAGAAGTGAAGGCCTGGAGCACCGGCTTCCAATAAATCATTGCACAACTCTGTTGCGATTTCGACACCTAATTTACGAACATCATCAGGGTTACTTTCAAACTTAATAAATGAATCTGAAATGTGTCCTGGGATTGGTACGCCGCTGAGTTCAGCCATTCGATTGAGTTGCTTCACATTAGTAACGGGGAGAATGCCCGGAATAATTGGCATCGAGGATCCCTTTGCAGCCAACTTATCAATTAGCGACTTCCACTTATCGGCAGAAAAGAAGAACTGAGTTGTGGCAAATGTAGCTCCACGCTTTTCTTTCTCGAGCAATACCTCAACATCTTTATTGAAATCTCCGCGTGATGAAGGGTGACCGTCAGGGAAAGCTGCAACACCAATTGTGAATCCACCGAATTCAGCCGCAAGTGTTACCAATTCATCAGCATGGTTGAGTCCATCATGAGTTGCGCTCCACGGCGCCCGTGGACCGCCAGTTGGATCTCCACGCAGTGCCAAGATACTTTTGATGCCGGCATCACGATACTTTCCGAGAATTTCTAGGAGCTCTGCTCGGCTCGAACCAACACATGTTAAATGCGCAACGGTTGGAATATGTGTGCGGGCGGTTATCTCAGAGGTGATGCGAATTGTGCGATCACGCGTTGATCCACCTGCGCCATAGGTCACAGAGATGAAATCAGGAGCGATGGATTCAAGTTGTGACATCGCAGCCCACAGGCGCTCTTCACCTTCAACATCTTTAGGTGGGAAGAATTCAAAAGAATAAGTGAGGGCTTTGCTGCCATCACTCTTCAGACTGCGCATCTCCACGGTGTCAGGGTACCTTTTCTCCGTGGATAAAGAGGTTTTGAAGAGTGCATCCGAAGTGCGCGACGCCGTAAAGAGCGAACTCACCCAATATCTTGCAGAGCAACGCGACTATCTCACCAATATTGCATCTGAATTAGTACCAGTTTGTGATGCCCTTGAAGACTATCTTCTCGAAGGTGGCAAGCGACTTCGCCCGCTCTTTGCCTACGCCGGATTTATGGCTGCAGGTTCGACACCGTCACGCACGGATATTCGCGCAATGGCGAGCCTCGAACTCTTGCAAGCGTGTGCGCTCATTCATGATGACTTAATGGATGGATCTGATACTCGACGAGGAAAGCCAGCAATCCATAGACATTTTGAAAATCTCCATCGTCAAGGTTCTATGGCAGGTCTAGCTGAACAATTCGGTGAAGCCGCAGCTGTTTTACTTGGAGACCTTGCATTGGTCTGGTCTGATCACATGTTGCACAACAGCGGTCTATCCCACGAATCACTTACTGCCGCTCTTCGAATTCACGATGAGATGCGTATCGAACTCATGGCAGGTCAATATCTTGATGTTCGCGAAGCTGGCGAACGTGAACATAGCGTTGAAAGATCTTTACGCATTGCACGATATAAATCTGGCAAGTACACCATCGAACGTCCTTTGCATTTAGGGGCAGTTATTGCGCGTCCTACAGCATCAGAACATTCTGAACTTCTCAACGTGCTATCTGCATATGGGCTTCCGCTGGGTGAAGCATTCCAACTTCGAGATGACTTGCTCGGAATTTTTGGTAATCCTCAAGAAACCGGTAAGCCTGCTGGAGATGATCTTCGCGAAGGAAAGCGCACAGTACTTATGGCGATGACAATGGAAAAAGCATCAGATAGCGCCCGTGCAGAGCTTTCTTCGAATTTGGGTAAGCCAGATCTTTCTCCAGAGAAGATTGAGTCCTTGCGTCAGTTGATTACAGAAACTGGTGCGGTGGCTGATGTAGAAAAACTCATCGACCGCCTCGGTGAAGAATCTGTAGCTGCTGCGCATTCTGCTGCAATCAATGAAAATGCACGCCCATTTCTCTTAGCTCTTGCTGAGACTGCAATCCGTAGGAGCTATTAATGACCAGAACCGTCAAAGGACCCACAGATCACGTCGTCATAGTCGGCGCAGGATTAGGTGGACTCAGCGCAGCGCTCAGACTTGCAGGCGCGGGTCGCAAAGTAACCGTTGTAGAGAGAGAGTCTGTTCCGGGCGGGCGAAACGGTTTGCTCAATAAAGATGGTTATTCATTTGATACTGGACCGACGGTATTAACCATGCCTTCTCTCATTCAAGATGCATTCTCATGCGTGGGCGAAGATATGAAAGATTGGCTTGAACTCATGCCTCTCTCGCCTTTATACCGAGCCTTCTATGCAGATGGTTCTCAAATCGATGTGCATGCAAATACGGCACAGATGGAAGAAGAGATTCGCACCCAAGTCTCAGCCGAAGAAGCGATGGGCTATCGCAAGTATGTCGATTTTGTAACAAAGTTATACAAATATGAAATGAATGATTTCATCGACAAGAACATTGATTCGCCACTCAATCTTTTAACGCCAAACCTTGCGCGCTTGATTGCACTTGGTGGCTTTAGACACTTGCAACCAAAGGTCAATCAATATCTCAAGGATCCACGCTTGCAAAAAGTCTATTCATTCCAAGCGATGTATGCCGGTGTCAGCCCTCAACAAGCGCTAGCAATCTACGCAGTTATCGCATATATGGATTCAGTCAACGGCGTCTTCTTCCCAAAGGGTGGTATGCATGCTGTTCCTCGTGCACTTGCTGCAGCAGCCCAGAAACATGGCGTTGAATTTAAATACAACACGACTGTAACCGGACTCGACAAGCAGAATGGTCGCGTCAAGGCTGTCACAACTAATACCGGTGAACGTATTGAGTGCGATGTTGTCGTAATGAATCCAGACCTGCCTGTTGTCTGGCGCGATCTCTTGGGTAAGACTCCTCTGAATATCAAGCGCCTTAATTACTCACCATCCTGTGCAACGCTTCTTGTTGGTTCGTCTAAGAAGTATGACCACATCGCTCACCACAATATTCACTTTGGACAATCGTGGGATGGCGTCTTTGACGAGCTCATCAATAAAAAAGTTCTGATGACTGATCCTTCAGTTCTTGTTACCGTTCCAACTCATGATGATGCCTCACTCGCACCAGTCGGAAAGCAGTCGTATTACATCTTGTATCCAACGCCTAACCTGGATGCAGATATAGATTGGAAGAAGCAGGCTAAGCCATACCGCGATCAGATGATCCAAACTCTTGAAGATCGCGGATACACAGGCTTCGCAGATTCCATCGAAACCGAGGTAATGACTACTCCCCTTGATTGGCAGGCTCAAGGAATGGAGCGCGGTGCACCATTTGCTAGCGCACACACCTTCTTCCAGACAGGTCCATTTAGGCCGCGCAATATGGCAGCAGGATTTGAGAACGTTGTCTTCGCAGGAAGCGGAACGCAACCAGGTGTTGGAGTACCAATGGTTCTGATTTCAGGTCGATTGGCTGCAGAACGCATTGTGGGTCCGGTTAAGTAAATGGATGCCGCTCTTTCAGCATCATATGAAGAGTGCAAACGCCTTAACTCGTTGCACGGGAAAACGTATTACTTAGCGACTCTTCTGCTTCCGAAAAATAAGCGACCCTATGTTCATGCGCTCTATGGCTTTGCCCGCTATGCAGATGAAATTGTTGATGATTTGGCATCGACTTTATCCCCCACTGAAAAGGCGGATGTGTTGCGCACTTGGAGCAGTGGTGTTCTCGCAGATCTCAAGGCCGGAACTAGTACAGATCATATTGGCCGGGCACTCGTTGATACCGCTCGTAAGTTTGATATTCCACATCAGCACTTCGTTGATTTCTTGCACTCGATGGAGATGGATTTAACGGTTACCGAATACCAGACCTACGTAGAACTTCTCGAATATGTCTACGGTTCTGCCGCAGTTATTGGACTCGAGATGGTCCCAATATTGGGTTACTCCGACAAGCGCGCATTTGAAGCAGCCCAGAAGTTGGGAATTGCTTTTCAGCTTGCAAACTTCATTCGCGATGTGGGTGAAGATCTAGATCGTGGTCGCGTCTATCTCCCTCTTCAGGAACTCGCTCAATTTGGAGTCGATCGACCAATGCTTGAACGAAGAGTTCTGACCCCTGAAATTATCGAAGCTTTAAAATTCCAAATCAATCGAGTACGTCAGCTGCAACGCGAAGCAGATATTGGAATCGAATATCTGGATAAAGAATCTCGCCCATGTATTCGGGCAGCCAGCGAGCTCTATTGCGGCATCGTTGATGAAGTTGAAGCCATTGGATATGACATATTTAATAAACGCGCTAAGACATCAACTGCTCGACGCGCACGCGTGGCAGGTGCGGCCTATATACAGGCGATTGCTGCGCGTATTCGCTAAAGTTACGCCCAACGGGAGCCACAGTGGCTGAGAGGACTTCATTGAAGTCGACCGTCTGACTGGTCCGGTAATGCGGATCTAGAAATGAGGAACACAAGTGTTTTCTACCTTCTTTATTGCATGGGGTTATGAAGTCTCTTATCTTGAATTTGTCGCATCAATCGCTTCGTTTATTGGCGTCGCACTTGGTATTACAGCAAAGCGAATTACGTGGCCATGGTGGGCGTTGAGTAGTGCGTTATATGGAATCTTCTTCTTGCAATATAAGTTATATGCGAGTGCAGCGCTTCAGATAGTTTTTATCATTGCGGCAATTGCAGGTTGGTATGGATGGGAACCATCAGGTGCAAAGCCGGGTCGATTTAAGAATAGATATCGAATTTATACACTTGTTGCGATTCTCGTAGCTACTCTCGCACTCGGCCCTCTTTTGAAATGGCTAGGCGCAGCTTCTACTTATATTGATGCGGTTCTCTTCTTTGGATCATTAGCGGCGCAAATCTTGATGGTCTACGAAAAATACGATAGTTGGCCTATGTGGCTCGTCGTTGATGCCGGATACACGGCACTCTATGCATCACAGGGACTACTCTTTACAACGCTGCTCTATGTGGCATTTACTGCAATGGCGGCACTGGGATGGAGTACTTGGTATGGATCTCATAGACGCGCTCTTAGATCTCTGTAAAGAACATTCACAGCCCATCATTGCAATTGATGGGCCGGCCGGTGCGGGTAAGACAACGCTTGCCCATGACATCAAGCTGGCACTTGCACAGCGATATGTCATTACTGAAATTCACATGGATGACTTGTATGACGGTTGGGATAATGCACTTACACATCAGCTCTCTGATGTGCTGACTCATCTTGTTTCAGCACATAAAAAATCTTCAGCTATATCGCTTTCCACTTACGACTGGCATGCAGCTGCCTTTTCACCGGTTATCGAGATAGAAAAGTCAGAACTTCTGATTCTTGAAGGGGTAGGCAGTGGACAAATGGCTATTCGTGAATTCTTATCCGCCCTTATCTGGATTGATATCGACGAAAGTGAAGGACTAGCAAGGGTTCTAGAGCGAGATGGAAAAGAGATTGAGAATCAGATGAGAAAGTGGCTTGCAACACAAGAGCAACACTTTCGACGTGAAGGCACGCAGAACGCCGCTGATTTCGTACTGACTACCTAGAATTCGGGATATGTCTGACCTGACCGGCGAGCTCATAGATGGGCGCTATCAACTCATCCGCCAGATGGCTACAGGTGGGATGGCTAGCATCTATGAGGCACTTGATACGCGCCTTGATCGAAGAGTGGCAGTCAAAATCATGCACTCTCATCTTGCTCAAGATGAGCAGTTTGTTGAACGTTTTATACGCGAGGCAAAAGCTGCTGCCGCTCTCTCTCATCCAAATATCGTTGCAGTGCAAGATCAAGGATGGAATCAGAACGGAACCCCAGCAATATTTTTAGTCATGGAGATGATTGAAGGTCATACTCTTCGTGAATATCTCAATGAACAAGGCAGCCTCACAATTTCAGATGGAATTAAATTTCTCTTGCCTGTACTCAGCGCGCTATCTGCGGCCCATAAAATTGGGATTGTTCATCGCGACATAAAACCAGAAAATATTTTAATTTCGAAGGAAGGCCGCATCAAGATAGCCGATTTTGGGTTGGCCAAAGGGCCACTCATTGGCGGAACCCTTACAGCCGAATCCAGTGTAATTCTAGGAAGTGTCTCCTATCTTTCTCCCGAGCAAGTTCAACGTGGCGTTGCAGATACTCGAAGTGACATTTACTCCATCGGAATAACTGCCTTTGAAATGTTTACGGGCAAAAAACCCTTTGAAGGTGAAGCTCCAATTCAGATTGCATATATGCATGTCAATAATCGAGTACCTCGAATTAGTTCAGTCGTCAGCGATGTGCCTGAAGGTCTTGATGAATTGCTCTATCGGGCCACTAGCTCCAATCCGGATGAACGTCCCCGGGATGCAACGATTTTCTACAATCAACTCTCTGCAATTAGTAGCTCACTCAATCCTAAAGAGAACCAACTCAGCCTCGAACTTGATATTCCCATTGAACCCATGCGCCCTAAAACATCACGAAAATCACTTCGGAAAAAAGTCCAAGAACTTACTGCCGCGATTCCCGTTCCGTCGATTACTCCAAAGGAGCGAGAAAGTACGAAGGAGATCGCTAAGCGCAAGAGAGCAAGCAAGCGTGTGCGAAGAAATCGAAAGATTGCCCTCGGTCTCGCAGTAGGCGTAGGAATTCTTGGCTGGTATTTACTTATTGGCCCTGGTTCACAAGTAGTTGTACCTTCAACAGTTGGTGCAACCCAGAACGAAGTGACTGCCGCGCTCTCCCCCATAGGGCTGACTTCAGTTGTTGCTTCAAAAGAATTTAGTGAAGATATTGGTGAGGGCCGTGTAATCCAATCAATCCCTGAAGCCGGTGGACGCATTGATCAGGGCGGTTCAGTAAAACTCGTTATTTCAAAAGGCCCAGAGCGTTATGTATTGCCAACAATCGTGGGATTAACGCCAGAGGCTGCCATCAAAGTTCTTGCAAAGTATCCGCTTACTATTCAGCCGCTCTCTGAAGAATTCAGTGCGAAAGTTCCTAAAGGCTACGTCATTAATTCAAATCCTCTTGCAGGAGAAAAAGTAAAACGTAATTCAATAGTCGTAATTCGAGTTTCAAAAGGCATAGAGCAGGTGGCTCTCACCTCGTATATCGGCAAAAGCTCGGATCAGGCACTTAATGAATTACAGGCGGCAGGATTTAGTGTTATCTCAACATACTCATTTAGCGAGACTCAACTGGCTGGAGAAGTCCTCTCTCAGAATCCTGCAGGCGGTGCTACCGCTGATAAAGGTTCGAAAATTTCGCTGGTGATTTCCAAGGGTTCTCAATTCGCATTTATACCTAATCTTTATTCCATTGAGGAAGCGAAGGCTGTGCAATCCTTAAAGGATCTAGACCTCAAAGTTGTTGTTAAGAAGATAGGCAAGAAGAGCGTTAAAAAGGTGACAAATATTTCACCAAAGGTTGGAAGCAAGATAAAACGTGGCAGTACTGTGACCATCACAGTAGGGTAGGCAAATGTCTAAGACTCCAGGTAAACCACGCATAGGTGCCCACACTCCAACTTCCGGAGGAATGGCGAAACGTTCAATCGCTTATGCGGAGTTAACAGAAGCAGAAGCTATTCAGGTATTTACCTCAAACCCACGCGGTTGGGCAATGCCAGAAACTAACCACGAGGCTGATGCAATTTTCCGCGAAAAAGCCGAAGCGCTCGATATTGAAACCTACGTCCATGCGCCATTTCTGATCAACTTGGGTTCACCGACTGAAGAAACATACAAGAACTCTCTAGCGTCAACTGCATACTCACTAAAGCGCGGACAGGAAATTGGCGCACTCGGTGTCGTAGTACATACGGGATCTGCGGTTAAGGAAGATAATGTTGAGAACGCATGGAAGCAGATTAAAAAAGGTGTAATGCCAATACTTGAAGCACTCGATGATGATGCGCCTTATCTCCTCCTTGAACCAACTGCTGGACAAGGGCAGTCACTGGTAAAACGGCTAGAAGATTTAGAGAACTACCTGAAAGCGCTTGAGTATCACCCTAAAGTTGGCATCTGCCTGGATACATGTCATGTCTTTGCAGCAGGACATGACATCGCCAAAAAAGGTGGCATGAAAGAGACTCTCGACCTATTGGTTCAAGTTGCCGGAATCGAACGAATTCAATTGATACATGCAAATGACTCAATGGATGTCTGTGGGGCTCTGAAAGATCGTCATCAAAATATTGGAAAAGGCTTTATCGGAGTCGAACCATTTGCAGAACTCCTTAAACATCCAGCTGTTGCAAATGCTCCTTTAATTCTAGAAACTCCAGGTATGGAGCCTGAACACGGTGAAGAGATAGCTCTGCTTAAGAAATTGCGTGGATGAGTTCTTCGCACGCTCTCAAGTTACGAATAGCGCCTTGGGCGCTGCTTTCGGTTTCGGCGGCATGGGGAATGGCTTTTGTTGTGATGAAAGATGCCATCGAGCGTCAGACTGTCAATAACTTCCTCTTTACCCGTTTCACCTTAGCAGTCATCGTCATGATCGCTTTAAATCCAGGAGTATTGAAAAAGTTCAATCGCGATCTTATTCTCCGAGCTGGCTCTGCGGGAATCTTTTTAGGGCTTGGATATATTTTTCAGACTTTCGGATTAGCCCGCACAGGTGCAGCCATTGCTGGATTCGTAACAGGCCTTTACGTGGTCTTTACTCCCCTGCTTGCCTATTTCTTTCTCAAGGAGAGACTTACAAAATTGATTTGGGGATGTGTCGCACTAGCGACAGTTGGCCTTGGCCTTCTTTCAATTCATGGTTTTTCAGTTGGACTTGGCGAAATGCTCGTTCTTGCAAGTGCATTTTTCTTCGCCGCACACATCATCGCTTTAGGAAAATGGTCTTCGGGGCGAGATGCGTATGCAATGACAGTGGTGCAATTAGCTACGTGTGCAGCGCTCTCCGGAATCGCATCTCTTCCCGGTGGATACTCACCTCCTCCTGATTCTGGCGTCTGGGCAGTAGTCGTTTTCACTGCAGTTGTATGTACCGCAATCGCATTTGTGGTTCAAACGTGGTCGCAAGCTCATATGACCACATCGAAAGTTGCCGTCATATTGACTATGGAGGTCGTCTTCGCAGCAATATTTGCAGTCATCTTCGGTGGTGAACACTTGACCCTGCAAGCTACCCTTGGAGGACTCATGGTGCTCACTGCCATGTTCGTAATTGTTCTCAAGGAGAATTGAAATCATGGCAATCGACCTACGTTCGGATACAGTCACAAAACCCAGCGCTGCAATGCGCCAGGCGATGGCATCTGCCGAAGTTGGCGACGATGTTTATGGCGATGATCCAACGGTAAACGCGCTCGAGGAACGAGTAGCTTCTATGTTTGGCCACGAAGCAGGGCTGTTCTCCCCTACGGGTTCTCTTGCCAATCAACTTGCAATTCGCACCCTAGTAAAGCCCGGCGAAGAACTCTTAGTCGAAACTCGATCTCATATCGTTCGTGCAGAACTGGGAGCGGCCGCAACTTTTAGCGGAATAACTACCCGCACATGGCCTTCGGTCGATGGGTCACTCCACGCCGAGGATCCACTGGCTATCGCACATGAAAATGCAGGACCGTATTTAGTCTCGACCAAGGCAATCGCGGTAGAGAACACTCATAATTTTGGTGGCGGAACTGTGCAATCGATTGAAGAGATTGCCAAACTTTCTTCAGCTGCTCACGCGCGTGGAATATCGATGCACCTTGATGGTGCGCGAATTTGGAATGCACATGTTGCTTCAGGAGTCTCATTTGCGGAATATGGAAAACATTTCGACACAATTAGCGTATGTCTTTCAAAAGGACTTGGTGCGCCAATTGGTTCTGTCATGCTCTCGACAAAAGAACGAGTAGCTGAGGCGCGTATTTGGCGAAAGCGATACGGGGCTGGAATGCGACAAGTTGGAATTATCGCAGCAGCTGCGCATTACGCACTCGATAACAACATCGCTCGACTTGCTGAAGACCATGCACGTGCAAAGAAAATAGCCACAGCACTTGCCGCCATAGATTCAACCCTTGTAGATCCTTCAAAGGTTCAGACAAATATTGTGGGGCTAGAACTTTCAAAGATCGGTATCTCTGCTGCAGATTTAACCGCTCGTTGCAAAGAGGCTGGATTGTGGATTAGCGCCCTCGGACCACACTATGCACGCCTTGTTACCCACCTAGATTTCGATGATGTGCAATGCGATCAAGCTATTGAAATACTTATTGCCTCATTAAAGGGCGCCCTCGTGGCGAAGTAGCCACTCTTTTTTAAGTAAACCGTAGGCATAATTTCCTAGCGCTCCGCCAGTCTTCACAATGCGATGGCATGGCACTACAAGAACTATTGCATTCTTTGCGCATGCACTTCCGGCGGCTCTGACCGCAGCAGGACTTCCGGCACGCTCTGCCAATTCTCCATAAGAAATCACCGAACCGGCCTTGACCTTCTTCATCGCCTTCCATGCTGCCTGTGAAAAATGCGCCCCAGGTTGGCGGACTTGAATTGCATTAATGGCAGAGATGTCACCATCAAAGTAATCGTTGATCAAATCGGTGATGACGGAAATCTTAGAAACTGACTTTATTTCACGCTTTGAATCTTCAGCGCTCAAACTTTCCTTGAGGGCTTTGAGAGTAGAGAGATTCGCGCCAAGGAGAATGTGTTCATCGGCAATGAGATTCAAGTTGCCGAGAGGTGTTGCCAGGGTGGTGAGAAGCAGCGTCACGCAAACTAAGTTAGCGGTCGCGCAACATTTCAGCAACCAAAAATGAAAGCTCAAGTGATTGCGAGTGGTTCAAGCGCGGGTCACACGCTGTCTCGTAGCGTGATTCAAGATCTTTTTCAGATACTTGGTTGCCGCCACCGAGGCACTCGGTAACATCATCACCAGTGAGCTCGATATGGATGCCACCTGGGTGGGTTCCAAGTTTCTTATGGACTTCAAAGAATCCTCGTACTTCATCAAGAACATCTTCAAAATTACGGGTCTTGTAACCATTCTTAGATTCAAAGGTATTGCCATGCATGGGATCGCACACCCAAAGAACTTGAGCGCCACTCTTTGTCACGCCTTCAACGAGAGCTGGAAGTGCCTGGCGAATAGTGCCTGCACCCATGCGAGTAATAAATGTTATGCGCCCTGGTTCATTATCAGGATTGAGCTTTGCAATAAGTGCTAGCGCATCTTCAACAGTGGACTTTGGTCCAAGTTTGATTCCGATGGGGTTTCGGACCTTAGAGGCGAAATCAACATGTGCTCCATCGAGTTGACGTGTGCGCTCACCGATCCAGATGAAGTGTCCTGAAACATCGTATGGAAGCTGTGTGCGTGAATCAATACGTGTCAGAGCCTTCTCGTATTCAATAATGAGAGCTTCATGGCTTGCATAGAAGTCAACAGCTTTGAACTGTTCTGGGTCAACCCCTGCAGATTTCATAAATGCCAGTGCACGACCGACTTCATTTGCCATCTGCTCATACTTTTCGCCGAACTTAGAGTCGCGGATAAATCCCTTATTCCACTCGTGCACCTGGCGAAGATCTGCAAAACCTCCACGAGTAAATGCTCGAACTAAGTTAAGAGTTGCAGCCGATGTGTTGTAGACGCGAACAAGTCGGTTGGGATCCGGCGTGCGAGCTGCCTCAGTGAATTCAATATCGTTAACTGCGTCTCCGCGATAGGCGGGAAGAGTGACATCTCCACGAGTTTCAAGATCATTCGAACGTGGCTTTGCAAATTGCCCAGCCATGCGGCCAACCTTGATGACTGGCAAGCTTGAGTAATACTGTAAAACTGCAGCCATCTGCAAAATTGTCTTGATGCGATTGCGAATGGAATCTGCAGTTGCTGAATTAAATGTCTCAGCACAATCGCCACCTTGTAACCAGAATGCTCGACCAGCTGCAGCTTCTGCAATCTTTGCTTTGAGATCATCACATTCACCCGCAAAGACAAGTGGAGGAAGTGCGCGAAGATCAGCCACAGCCTTCTGCATCTGCTCACCGTTCTGGCCACCAGGCCAGTTAGGTTGCTGGGCAGCAACGAGTGTCTCGTCGAAGAGGGAATCAAGATTCATAGTCATAAGAGTAGAGAGTTCGGCAGCAATCTCGTAGGGAGATTATCCAAAGAACGAAGTGATCTCCTCATAGCGCTCGAATGGAACGGTCTTGAGAACATCTGTCGCTGATGCCAGTGGCACACGAGCAATCTTTGTACCGTGTAGAGCCATCATCTTGCCGAAATCACCTTCGTGAACAGCAGTAATTGCCTCAAGTCCAAAACGAGAGCTCAGAACTCGGTCAAACGCTGATGGTGTTCCACCGCGCTGAATATGACCTAGGACTGTGCAACGAGTTTGGTAGCCAGTCTTACTTTCAATTTCAGCAGCAAGCCAATCGCCGATTCCAGAAAGTTGCACGTGACCAAATGCATCGAGCGGCTGATCTTTAACAATCATGTCACCGTCCTGAGGAATCGCACCTTCGGCAATGACGATAATCGGAGCTGTTCCGGTTTCGAAACGGGACTTTACATATTCGCAGACCTTGTCGACAGAGAACTTAACTTCTGGAATCAAGATACATGCTGCATCGCCTGCAATTCCTGAGTGAAGTGCAATCCAACCTGCATGGCGACCCATGACCTCGACGATTAATGGGCGGTGATGTGATTCGGCAGTTGTGTGAAGGCGATCAATCGCTTCCATTGCAATGTTGACGGAAGTGTCGAAGCCGAATGTGAAGTCTGTGTTATTGAGATCGTTATCGATTGTCTTTGGTACGCCAATGACCTTGACTCCGAGAGCGTCTAGCTTTGTTGCAACGCCCAGTGTGTCTTCGCCACCGATTGCAATAAGAACATCGATGCCTTGATCAGCAAGATTCTGCTTGATGCGCTCAACGCCGTTTTCAATCTTAAAGGGGTTGGTACGAGATGAACCGAGAATGGTTCCGCCCTTTGCAAGGATTGGCTTCACTGTCGCAAGATCCAAAGGCATAGTAAGCGCCTCGAGAGGACCCTTCCAGCCATCACGGAAACCGACAAATTCGTAGCCGTACTCTTTGATTCCCTTTGTAACTACTCCACGGATAACTCCATTAAGTCCAGGGCAATCTCCGCCACCAGTAAGAATTCCAATACGCATTGCAACGCTCCAAAATAAAATGAGATTTGGCTAATTAAATAAGCCGCACTGTGGTCAACATTGACTGGCACAGTCTAGCCTTTCGCCATGGCAAAAACCCAAAACGATGCTGGCCCACTTGTTGCAGGCGTCGATTCATCTACCCAATCAGTAAAGGTAGTGATTCGTAGCGCAGAAACTGGCGAGTTGGTCCGCCAAGGTCGCGCCTCACACCCAGATGGAACTGAAGTAGATCCCGCACTCTGGGAGCTTGCTCTAGCAAAGGCAATCTCTGATGCAGGAGGTCTCGATGATGTAGAGGCTATCTCGATTGGTGGACAACAACATGGAATGGTCACGCTAGATAGAAATGGCGAACTTATTCGCCCGGCGCTTTTATGGAATGACACACGATCTGCGCAATCTGCACGTGACCTCAATGCTGAAATGGGTGGAGATAAAGAAGCTGCTCAAAAAGTCGGTTCGGTACTCGTTGCTTCATTTACTGCAACAAAACTTCGATGGCTTGCAGATAATGAAAGAGAGAATGCAGAGAAAGTTGCCGCAGTAGCACTTCCGCATGATTGGCTTTCATGGCGTTTACAAGGCGGTAAGGACTTTGCAAAGTTATTTACAGATAGATCTGATGCATCCGGAACTGGCTATTTCGATCCGGTTACATCAACCTATCGCGAAGATTTATTGAAAATGGCTATGCGCACAGACAGGGAAATTGCTCTGCCAAAAATTATCGCGCCTTCTGCATTTGGTGGAACAACGCTTTCGGGAATCCCGATCGCAGCAGGTGCCGGTGACAATGCAGGAGCGGCACTTGGTGTGCAGGCAGAACCTGGTGACGTTGTTGTTTCTCTCGGTACAAGCGGAACAGCCTTTGCTGTTTCTGATACTCCAACGCATGACCCTAGTGGTGCGGTGGCCGGGTTTGCAGATGCAACGGGGCGCTTCTTGCCACTGGTGTGCACGCTAAATGCAGCGCGCATACTCGATGCGGCAACAAGAATATTAGGCAAGAGCCACGATGAAATTGGCGCTCTTGCACTCAGTGCAGCACCGGGTGCGCATGGTCTTTCGCTGCTTCCTTACTTTGAAGGTGAAAGAACGCCTAACCGCCCTGATGCAACTGGCGTATTTGCCGGTATGAATCTCACCAATTCAAATCCTGCTGATATCGCACGAGCGATGATTGAAGGAATGTTATGTGGACTAGTTGATGCAGTCGATGCGCTCGAACAATTAGGAGTTTCGATAAATCGCGTCTTGCTTATTGGTGGCGCCGCCAAGAATCCTGCTATCGCATCCATTGCTTCATCACTCTTTGGCCGTGAAGTCTTAGTGCCACAACCAGGAGAATATGTCGCAGACGGCGCTGCTCGACAAGCTGCGTGGGCGTTA
>WLME01000120.1 GCA_009700365.1 Actinomycetota bacterium
AACAGCTACTCCAATAATCATCTTGGAAATTGATGAATCCTCAGTGGGTCCAACGCTGAGAGTTTCAATGTTGAATGCACGGCGTGAAAATAGTCCCGCAACGCGAGCAAGAACGCCAGGTTCGTTTTCGACAAGAACTTCAAGAGTGTGCTGACGGCGCTTAGTTGTCATTAGAGCTCCTGTGAATCCCAGTCAGGCGCGGTGGCGCGGGCGATCATAATTTCGTCATTCGATGTTCCGGCAGCGACCATTGGCCAGACCATTGCGTCGCGATGTACTCGGAAATCAACAACAACAGGTTGGTCATTGATCGACATTGCCTTATTGATTGTCTTGTCCAAATCTTCTGGTCGATCGCAGGAGAGCCCAACGCATCCCATGGCTTCTGCGAGCATTGGGAAGTTTGGAACTCGTTTTGAATCAAGTGAGGTATTTGAATAACGGCTGTCATAGAAAAGTGTTTGCCATTGGCGAACCATGCCTAGAGATTCATTATTGATAATTGCAACTTTGATTGGAATGTTATTGAGTGCGCACGTTACTAACTCTTGGTTAGTCATCTGGAAACATCCATCACCATCGATTGCCCACACGGTTGCATCTGGTGCGCCAACTTTCGCGCCCATTGCTGCAGGTACTCCATATCCCATCGTGCCTGCGCCACCAGAGTTAAGCCATGTACGTGGGTGTTCATAAGAAATAAATTGCGATGCCCACATCTGATGCTGGCCAACACCTGCTGTAAAGATCGTGTCGGAGCCGGAGATCTTTCCGATTCGTTCGATCACATGTTGAGGAGATAATGAACCATCTTCGGGTAAGTCATAGCCCAATGGATATGTAGCTTTAAGAGAATTCATCTGACGCAACCACGTAGAAAGATCCGGTTGGTTCTTTGAAAGCGCTGCTTTTAAAGCAGGAATAAGCGCTGCAATTGTCTCTTTCACATCGCCTACTACGGCGACATCAGCGCGGCGGTTCTTTCCGATTTCGGCAGGGTCGATATCTGCATGAAGAATCTTTGCATTCGGTGCAAAGGTTGAAAGTTTTCCTGTTACACGGTCATCGAATCGAGCGCCTAAAGTGATTAATAAATCGGCTTTTTGAAGTGCTGTAACAGCTGCAACAGTTCCGTGCATACCGGGCATGCCCATGTGCAATGGATGTGAATCAGGGAAGGCACCGCGTGCCATCAAAGTTGTGACAACCGGGGCTCCGAGAAGTTCTACGAGCTGACGCAATTCAGCGGAAGCATTAGCTTTGATTACACCGCCACCGACATAGAAGACTGGCTTTGAAGATTGTGCGATCAACGCCGCAGCATCTGTGATTGCCTGAGCATCTGGAGTTGTTTTCGGTTTATAGCCGGCAAGATTGATTGATGTTGGCCAGTTAAAAGTAGTCATCTTTTGTAGAGCATCTTTTGCAACGTCAACGAGAACTGGACCTGGGCGCCCTGTTGTTGCAATATGGAAAGCTTCTGCGATCACACCTGGGATTTCTGCAGGATCGGTAACTAAATAATTGTGCTTGGTAAATGGCATTGTGATTCCACGAATGTCTGCCTCTTGGAAAGCATCCGTGCCAATTGCCGCAGAAGGTACTTGGCCCGTGATCGCAACGAGTGGAACTGAATCCATTGCAGCATCCATGAGTGGGGTTACTAAGTTTGTGGCGCCAGGACCGGATGTTGCGATACAAACGCCTGCACGGCCAGTTACTTGCGCATAACCTGTTGCGGCATGCCCCGCACCTTGTTCGTGGCGAACGAGAATGTGGCGAATTGTGGAGTCAAAGATTGGATCGTAAGCAGGAAGAATTGCGCCACCAGGAAGTCCAAACATCACATCGACGCCAGCTGCTTCAAGGCTTTTCACCAAGGAAGTAGCTCCTGTCATTTCCGTGCCGTTCGCTGTTGGAACGTGTTTCGCCATCTTCTTGCTCCTTTCTATTTCTATCCTCTTTTAAAGGCAAGCGTTGTTAAATGAAAAAACCCTCAGATATCTGAGGGCGCGCGTGACATGAAGGCACGCGCTATCGAATCACCACCACTGAAACTACTGAAGCGTGTGTTGAAGTCATGACCGTATTCTCCATCGGAGCAGGCCTATGCGTCAAGAGATGAGATGAACGTCTCAATAAATGGAATTTCTGCGAGGCTAATCGCAGACAGCGCCCTTGGATGCTGAACCCACAAGCTTTGAATACTTATGGAGAACTCCACGAGTGTATTTATGGGGCAGCGGCTTCCATCCGACTTTACGGGCTTCAAGTTCTGCTGGTTCGACTAAGAGATCGAGTGTGCGATTAGGAATATCGATGCGGACTCGATCGCCATCCTTAATGAATGCAATCGGTCCCCCGTCCACCGCTTCAGGTGCAACATGGCCGACACACAGTCCTGTTGAGCCTCCTGAGAAACGGCCATCAGTAAGAAGAAGAGTTGTCTTTCCTAATCCGGCACCCTTAATTGCTCCGGTGATCATCAACATCTCGCGCATTCCGGGTCCACCCTTAGGGCCTTCGTAGCGAATTACTACGACATCGCCGGCTTGAATGGTGCCGTTTTCTAACGCGATCATTGCGGCCTGCTCGCGCTCGAAGACGCGCGCTGGTCCTTCAAAAGTTTCAATTCCGATTCCAGCTGTTTTACATACGGCTCCATCTGATGCCAACGTTCCGCCAAGAATTGTGATTCCGACATCTGTTGAAAGTGGTTTATTGATTGCGTGTAAAACATTTCCATCAGCAAGCGGCGGATTAATCTCTGCCAAGTTTTCAGCCATGGTCTTTCCGGTAACAGTGAGGCAATCACCGTGCAGATAACCAGCATCGAGCAAGATACGCAGAACCACTGGAATCCCGCCGACCTTATCGACATCAGACATGACGTATTTACCGAATGGCTTGAGGTCTCCGAGCAGTGGAACCTTCGAGCCAATTCGATGGAAATCTTCGAGCGTCAGATCAACTTCTGCCTCGTGAGCAATAGCAAGCAAGTGCAGAACTGCGTTGGTAGATCCGCCAAGTGCCATGACGGCAGTTATTGCATTTTCGAATGCTTTCTTGGTCAAGATGTCGCGAGTTGTAATCCCCTTTGCAATCAAATTAACAACTGCCGCTCCTGCTTGTTCTGCAAAGGCATCGCGACGACGATCAACTGCTGGAGGAGCCGCAGAACCTGGAAGAGATAGTCCAATTGCTTCGCCCACAGTTGCCATTGTGTTTGCGGTGTACATGCCACCACACGCGCCTTCTCCTGGGCAGATTGCACGTTCAATTTGATCAACGCGATCTTGTGTAATCAAACCGCGCGCGCATGCTCCCACTGCTTCAAAAGCATCGATGATGGTGACATCTTTTCCATCGACTTGGCCGGGCAAGGTAGAGCCTGCATAGACAAATACTGATGCAACATCGATACGAGCTGCTGCCATCATCATTCCGGGAAGTGATTTATCGCAACCGGCAAAGGTAACCATTCCATCGAGGCGTTCTGCTTGCATCACAGTTTCAACAGAGTCTGCAATAACTTCTCGAGAGACAAGCGAGAAGTGCATTCCCTCATGTCCCATAGAAATACCATCTGAGACAGAAATGGTTCCAAATTGCATTGGGAATCCACCTG
>WLME01000121.1 GCA_009700365.1 Actinomycetota bacterium
GGTGAATCATCCCGCTCCGAATTAGAGCATGAGTGTTATGGAATCGGAATTGTTTCAACAATTCCTGTTGTGAGTTGGCATCGACTCAATCTAGGTAACTCACCTCTAGGACTACCTTTGATTGTTCCCGGAGATGAAACGGGAAAAGGAAAGCCACGATTTATCTATGTCAAAGATGAACCTCGTCTTGCACTTGCTGCAGTACTCGAAAATGGAAGTACTGTTGTTAATACCCATCTCTCTTTTGTTCCAGGTTTTAATCTCGCACAATTGCGACGTGTGAAGAAGTGGGCACTTGAGATTGCAGAATCAACTGGAACACGTGCGATTGTTCTCGGCGATCTCAACTTGCCAAAGAATCTGCCCGTTGTTGCATCGAAGTGGAAATCACTGGTAACCCAGAACACCTATCCAAGCTGGGGTGGCAAGATTCAATTTGATTACATCCTCTCACCCGACCTCGCCTTCGGTCAATATTCGGTGAGAAACTTCGCCCCAACAGGAGTGAGTGACCACCTGCCTATCGGCATTGAAATCTTCGGTTAGCAATTTCTCTTAAATTCATTAGCCTTAGGGCATGACTACAGAATCAAAGACTTCGGCAGCACAAAATTCAACAGCCCAGTGTCCATATACAGGTAGCAAGCTCAATAAAGAAGGCACCTACAACACTGATTGGTGGCCAAACCACTTAGACCTCACAGTCTTACGTAGCCACACAACGGCATCCGATCCAATGGATAAAGACTTTGATTACGCAGCAGAATTTAAGAAACTCAATATCAAATCTGTTCAGAAAGATATTGAAAAGTTGATGACAACATCACAAGAGTGGTGGCCTGCAGATTATGGACATTACGGACCATTTTTTATCCGCATGGCATGGCATAGCGCTGGCACCTATCGCACATACGATGGTCGCGGCGGTGCTGGTGCAGGAATGCAACGTTTTGCACCCCTTAATAGCTGGCCCGATAACGTTAATCTCGATAAAGCACGCAGACTTTTATGGCCGATTAAACAAAAGTATGGAAAGAGTTTGTCATGGGCAGATCTCATGATCCTTGCAGGAAACTGCGCACTTGAATCAATGGGGCTAAAAACTTTTGGTTTTGGTGGCGGACGTGCAGATGTCTGGGAGCCAGATGAGACGTACTGGGGTAAAGAGCAAGAGTGGCTTACTAACGAGCGCTATAGCGGTGATCGTGAACTTGAGAATCCTCTTGCTGCAGTTCAGATGGGTTTGATCTATGTAAATCCTGAAGGTCCAGATGGAAATCCAGATGTATTAGCTTCTGCAAAAGATATTCGCGAAACATTTGCTCGCATGGCTATGGATGATGAAGAAACTGTTGCACTGATTGCAGGTGGTCACACATTCGGTAAAGCACACGGAGCAGCAGATCCCAGCAAATATGTTGGCGCAGAACCAGAAGGTGCACCTATTGAGGAGATGGGCCTTGGCTGGAAGAACAGCAATGGCAAGGGAAATGGCGCAGAGACAATCTCTAGCGGCCTCGAAGGTGCTTGGACTCCGACTCCAACAAAGTGGGATAACACCTACTTTAAGACTCTCTTTAAGTATGAGTGGAAGCAGACAAAGTCACCTGCAGGTGCAACACAGTGGATTCCAACAGATGAATCTGCGGCAAAAGCTGTACCTGATGCACATCTCAAGGGCGTCACACATGCTCCCGTTATGTTTACAACTGATCTTGCAATGCGCATGGATCCTGCATACGAAAAGATCTCTCGTCGCTTTGCGCAAGACCTCGATGCATTTGCCGACGCCTTTGCACGTGCATGGTTCAAACTCACCCACCGCGACATGGGACCTATCGCTCGCTACCTAGGGCCTCTTGTCCCTAAAGAGCAATTGATTTGGCAAGATCCACTTCCAGCAGCTCCTAAATCAACGATCTCAAAAGCAGATGCAGAATCACTAAAGAAGAAGATTCTTAAGAGTGATCTGACCATCTCTCAGCTTGTAACAACTGCCTGGGCATCTGCTGCAACATTTCGTGCGACAGATAAGCGCGGTGGTGCAAATGGTGCTCGTATTCGCCTTGAGCCACAACGTAACTGGGCAGTCAATAACCCTAAGGAACTTGCAAAAGTTCTAAAAGTTCTTGAGAAGATTCAGGCAACATTTAATAAGAGAGCGAAGAAGAAAATTTCACTTGCAGATCTCATCGTTCTTGCAGGAACTGCGGCAATTGAGAAGGCAATTGACAATGCTGGGTTTAATATCAAAGTGCCCTTCACGCCAGGTCGCACAGATGCAACGCAAGAGCAGACAGATGTTGCATCCTTTGCTGTACTTGAACCAACCGCAGACGGATTCCGTAACTATCTAGGAAGCGGAAATTCACTGAGCGCAGAAGAACTCCTCATTGATCGCGCAGCGCTTTTGGGGCTCACTGCTCCTGAAGTCACAGTCCTTATTGGTGGAATGCGCGTCCTTGGTGCAAATCACGATGGTTCAAAGACTGGAGTCTTAACCCATAAGAAGGAGACACTCAGTACAGATTTCTTCATCAATATCCTAGATATCAAATACCAGTGGGCTCCCAAGTCAGGTGATAGCAACCTCTTTGAGGCACATGATCGCAAGAGCGGAAAAGTTAAGTGGAGTGCAACCCGTGCTGATCTCGTCATGGGTTCAAACTCTGAACTGCGCGCCCTTGCTGAGGTCTATGCAAGTAACGATGCTGAGAAGAAATTCATCAAGGATTTCGTTGCTGCATGGACGAAAGTCATGAATCTCGATCGATTCGATATCGCTTCTAAGAAGAAGTAACTACTTCACACTCAACAGATCGATGAGTTGACCTTCAGTTAGGAGGTTAGCTCGTCGATCTGTTGTATTTGTGGGCACATAATGAAAAGCCGCAGTGACCTGATCGACTGAAATTCCTTGAAGCTTTGCCCACGCTAAGCGATAAACGGCGAGCTGTACCGCAGAGGATTCACCTAAGACTTTAGAACCAGTCTTCCAATCCACTACTTCATATCCAGTATCAGTCTTATAGACAGCATCAATGCGACCTCGGACAAGAATTCCAGCTATGACGGTCTCAAAAGGAACTTCGACTGCATGTGGTTGCAGTTGCGCCCAACGTGAGTCAAGCCATTTCTTTTTGAGATCTTCGAGCTTCTGATCTTCTTCAAATGGAGTCAGAAGATCAAAATCTTCATCATCGAAGAGAGTTTTAGCATTGAAGTGTTTCTCTATCCATAAGTGGAATTCGGTTCCGCGATGTGAATATTCATCCATAGCGCGCGGCATTGGGCGGCGAATTGTTCGGGCGAGTTCGGCTGGGTTTTCATGCAGTGCAATGAGAGTTGATGTTGATAGGCGTGGTGGAAGTGCAACACTGTGAACACCGGCCTTGTATTCATTGAATTCAGCGATGATGGCTCGTGCATCATCTGCAAAGTCGCCTAATGCAGCATCAGCGCTGCCCTCAAGGTTTAGTGGAGCGGCCGACTCAACAAGAGCTATCGTGCGATCAAAATCTGCGCGGCGATCACCGAGAGGATCTCGTGGCCACTGGGCAGTTATCTCAATATCTTTTGCAGGA
>WLME01000122.1 GCA_009700365.1 Actinomycetota bacterium
AATCATCTTTGCCATAGTTGTTAGCTCCTATGTATCGATTGAAACTGGGCCGATGGGGTGGTTATCACTCTCGACCCTCGAGTGCTAACGCCAAATCTAGAGGTACTTATTCCCGCACGCAAAACGAGACGGGTGAGAGGGCTTTAGCGGGCGGTACGAGCGGCCATGCGGGCTTCGCGCAGGCGGCGCAGGCGCTTTACGAGCATTGGAGAGGCTTCGAGGGCATCATCGCGATCGATGAGGTCATTGAGCAGTTGGTAGTAGCGAGGAGCCGTGAGGTCAAAGAGATCTTTAATCGCAGTCTCTTTAGCCCCTGCAAAACGCCACCAATTGCGTTCGAAATCGAGAATGCGTGTTTCGAGGTCGGTCAAAGTAGAACCGACAGATTCATTATTCTCGAGCGCAGACATGTGGACAATCTTAGGCTGACGTAACACAGAAGTGTGGGATTTAGCCCGACTGAGATTTACGGGCAGCTTTAACGATATTGCGCAGCATCGTAGGAAAAATAAAGAAGTGAAAGGGCGAGACCAGATACCAATACAACTGGCCACCTAATCCGCGTGGTTCAAAGAGTGCATCTTGCGTAACAACTGTCTTTCCATCTCTTTCTTCTACATGAAATTCAAGCCATGCCTTTCCTGGCAGAATCATTTCGGCGTAGAGGCGCAAATGCTTTCCTTGTTCTAAACCTTCAACGCGCCAGAAATCAACGCTATCTCCGATTCGCAGATGCAATGGATCGCGACGACCTCGACGAAGTCCGACGCCGCCGACAATTCGATCCAGTAATCCACGTAAATACCAGAGCCAGCCTGAACCGAACCATCCGCGTTCTCCGCCAATGCCTTCGATTTGTTCCCACAGCTTTGCGATTGGAACTTCCGTTGTGATTTCACGATGATCTTTGAGAGTGAGCTCGCCGGCCCAATCAGGATCGCTCTGTGCTTTCTGCCATGGGGCCGTTGGGAATGCTGCATCAGACCAACGCGTATCAACATGGTTTTCAGCGGTGCGAGTAAGCGCTAACTGAATCGCTTGCGAAACAGTGAGTAAGCCTTCTGCAGGAAGCGGAATCAAATCAGTAATTGATTTACGGGGATCCACAACGACTTCACTGATGAGCGATTCCACCAATGGACGCGCAAGTGAAGTGGGAACAGGGGTTACAAAGCCAATCCATAAACTTGAAAGTTTTGGCGTTAGTACTGGCACCTGAATGATGATGCGTTTACGCAAACCAGATATCTCTGAAAACTTCTGCATCATTACTGCATAACTAACGACTTCAGGTCCTCCGATATCACAGATGCGGCTAACTGGTTTTTCGAGATTTGCCACATTGCGTAAGTAATACAGAACATCGCGAATAGCGATTGGCTGCGTGCGGTTTGATACCCACTTTGGCGTAGTCATAATCGGCAAGCGGTGAGTCAGATGGCGCAACATCTCAAAGGATGCAGAACCCGAGCCGATAATGATTCCGGCGCGCAGTTCAAGGACAGGAACCGACGTGGATGCCAACTGAGTTCCTGTATTCATTCGAGACGTTAGATGGCGGCTGCGATTTTCATCGTTAGCAATTCCACCCAAGTAAATAATCTGTTGAACATTTTGGCGCTGTGCGGATTCAGCAAATCCCTTTGCCATCGCAGCCTCAATATCGCCGAAATCAGTTGCAACGTTGATCGAGTGCAGTAAGTAATAAGCGGTGTGAACTCCAGCGAGTGCACGATCGAGGTCTTGCGAATTGCTCGCATTGCCTTCGATGATTTCGACATCGTGCGCCCAGCTCTGTCCTTGAATTTTCTTCGCATCGCGAACAAGCACGCGCACTTTCTTGCCATCGCCTAAGAGATCGCGAACTAAACGACCGCCCACATATCCGGATGCGCCAGTAACGAGAAAGAGTTGATTCTGCGTATCCATGTAAGTCAGCCTAGACTGAGCACATGTCTTCTTCTACTCGACCGCGAGTTGTCATTCTCGGAGCCGGCTTCGGTGGGCTTGGGGCAGCTAAAGCACTCTCAAAAGAAGCTGATGTCACCATCGTTGACCGCCATAACTTCCAGACATTCCTCCCTCTTCTCTATCAGGTGTCGACCGCCGGCCTCGCAGCCGATCACGTTGTTCACCCAGTGCGCGGCGCGCTTCGCAAAAGCGGTGTGAAATTCCGTATGGGTTCGCCGATCTCTGTCGATCATAAGAATAGAACCGTGAAACTTGATTCATCCGAAGTCCTTGAATTTGATCACCTCATCGTTGCTCTCGGCTCTGCCACTGCAGATTTTGGCGTGCCTGGCGTTGTCGAATATGGACTTGGCATGAAGAGCGTTAATGAAGCAATCGCTATACGTGCAGAAGTAATGCGTCGATTTGAAGATTTAGCCCGCTTTGAAGATGACACTCGTTTATCTATCGCCGTCGTAGGTGGTGGACCAACAGGAGTTGAAATGGCAGGTGCGCTTGCTGAGCTCAAGCGCGGGCCACTGAAAAACGATCTTGCTCATGCAGCCGATCACATCGATATCTATCTCATCGAAGCCGGCCCACGCATCTTGCCTATGTTCAGTGAGAAGCTCTCTGCACGCGCCGAATCAGATCTTCATAAATTAGGTGTCTTTGTTAAGACAAATACAGCTGTTCGCGAAATCAAATCGCGCCAGATAATTCTCAAGGTTGGTGAACCTATTCCAGCCGAGGTAACAATTTGGGCAGCTGGCGTAAAAGGTGAACCAACAGCTTCACTTCTGAACTTACCAATCATCGGATCTCGAATTGATACCGACGAAAACTTAGAGGTAAACCACTATCCAAATATCTGGGCGATTGGCGATATCAACGGCTCTAAAAACGCTGATGGCCGCTTCTATCCAATGGTTGCACCTGTCGCGATTCAGCAAGGCAAGTGGGTTGCAAAACAGATACTGCGAAAGCATTCCGGTGTTGCGCTAAAACCATTTAAATATATTGATAAGGGTTCAATGGCCACCATCGGTCGCCACAAAGCAGTTGTCGAGGTAGGCAATTTCAGAATGACGGGGCCGCTAGCTTGGTATGCATGGTTATGGCTCCATCTGTTCTATCTCTTGGGTGGACGTAACAAGATTGGCACTATCGCAGACTGGACTTGGAACTATCTGACATTCGATCGCGGCAATCGCCACATTATGGATACTCTTTAAAATGCCTGAGTATCTTGAAGTTGCTGGGCAAAAGGTTTTCTCTTACGAGTGGGATAACAATGGCGAAGCGCTGGTTTTGCTTCACGGTGGCCTAAGCCAAACATCACATTGGGATTCATACATTCTTCCTGCAGTTGAAGATGATTTTCATGTATTTGCCTACGACCGCGCAGGACATGGCTTTACGGGACAGCGCGAAAAAAGTTTCCACTACCAATGTCAGACAGATGAAGCGATTGCATATCTCGATGAGGTTGTTAAAGAGCCTGCACATCTCATTGGATATAGCGATGGTGGAATCGTTGCGCTCATGGTTGCAATGCAACGTCC
>WLME01000123.1 GCA_009700365.1 Actinomycetota bacterium
AGCGGTGAGCAGGGTGAAGATATATGCCTGAAGGCATTGCACCATAAATTCAAAGAATGTAAGGGCAATACCAAATGCAAATGAGAATGGGCTAAATAGCTTCATGATCAGATGTGAATCATGGAGCATGTAGTCACCACCCATAATGAATACGAGCAACAACAAGTGGCCCGCGAACATATTTGCAAAGAGACGGAGTGAGAGCGTCAAAGGACGCACGAGGAAGAAGGTCGCTAACTCAATAGGTGTCAGCAAAATATAGACAGGCTTTGGTACACCTGGCATAAATGCGATCTCTTTGAGGTACTTAACAAGACCTTGCTTTCGAATACCCACATAGTGGAAGACGACAAATGTGAAGACTGCAAGTACATATGGGAATCCAACATGAGACATTGCAGGGAATTGCAAGAAAGGAATGATTCCGAAAATGTTATTGGTAAGGACAAAGGTAAAGAGCGTAAAGAGATAAGGCACAAAACGCATGAAGTCGTGGCCGATGACATCGCGAGCAAGATCGTTACGCACAAATGCGTAGATGCTTTCTCCAGCGAATTGAAGTTTAGAAGGCACTACTGCTGCCTTGCGAGAAGAGAGAATAAAGAAGACTGAAACGAGAATTACTGAGAGAAATACAAGTAAGACCGGTTTTGTGAGCCATGAGATTGCATCAGAAACTGGAGGAAGGTTGAAGTCATTGGTGCTAGGCGGAACGAATCCATCGCCTGCTGCGTGCAAGTTCACATTCGCGCGCACACACACTCCTCAAGAAATCGTGGGTTATAGACCAAACGCTGGGGAAGCGCTGAAGCAGGGCAACCTTATGGGGAAAAGTGGCTACCTGTGAAATCGAGAATATGCGGGTCTCGGGTGGGGCTGGTCACTCACATCAGGTGCCCAGTCTCGACTTACTCTCGGCCGCTAGCTAAATGACTTGGTCGCTATTCGCGACCAAAGCGCAACCACACGAGGTAGAGGGCGCCACCCATGCCTACCAGGAGTCCCACCAGGGTGAAGTATTTAGTGTGAAGGAAATGGTCGGCAGCCCAGCCGACTCCGCCCCAAAAGAGGAGGCCAGATACGAGGTAGCCGAAGATCGACCAGAGCGCGTTCTCTTCGCGGCGATTAGTTGGTTCGTGGGTCATGCGGCAATGGTAGATGAGTTTTGAGCTTTAGATAACTGGCAATTTCTCCGCCTAACCAAGCGAAGGTGAGGGCGATAGCGCTCACGCCAAAGCTGGTTCGATCGATGGTTGAGCGAGATGTGTATTTGGTGAGAGCCCAGAGAAATGCACCCAGGAGCATGAATTTTGCAAAGTAAGAGAACATGGCAAGTGCCATTGTGCTCATTGGATCTAGGTTTCGTGAAATCTTAGAGACAAAAATATGCACTAGAAAATAAATCAATACGACTGCCTGAGCTAGCAGTGCGCCACTTAATCCCGCTAAGCCACGAGAAAATCCAAAAAATCCAATTGAGATAATGCCGATGATAAAAGTCGGAACCAAGGCTCCGCGTAATAGTTGAGCTTCGTTACTGTGTTGAGTCGACATGTTCTCTTACGCCATTTCGTGAGTAGAAGATAGTGAAAGCAAGCATCAAGCCTGCCGTAATTGCTGCTGCCCACAGTGGTGCAAATGCGGAGACAACAACTGGGAATGCAATTGTTGCAGTCCATAAATACATAATCAGAGTTGTACGTAGATGTGAGTTTCCAGCTCGCAATATTCGGTGATGGATGTGTTCTTTATCTGAACTAAATGGAGATTGCCCGGCACGTATTCTTCGAATGATGGCTGAGAAGAGATCAATCAATGGGATTGCAAGTACTGCAAAGGGCAGTGCAAGAGGAAGAAGGGTTGGGCCAAGTTTTTCGGCAGAAATAGCATTTGGATCAATCTGGCCCGTCAAGGTAATCGCTGACGCTGCAAGTAGAAGCCCCAAAAACATGGAACCTGAATCGCCCATAAAGATTTTTGCAGGATGTGCATTGTGAGGTAAAAATCCAATGCAGACACCAATAATGACCGCGGTAATGAGTGAAGGAGCACCTGCTCGGTTAAAGCCATAAATAACTGCTAAAAGGTAGGCGAATGCAAAGAATGCTGCGCCTGAAATTGCAACGATTCCTGCGGCTAAACCATCGAGACCATCAATAAAATTCACCGCGTTAATAGTGATGAGAACAATCATCACTGTAACTAATTGTCCAATGCTTGGTGGAAGCGTGATTACTCCATTGATAGGTAGCCACAAGACTTGAATGCCGAAAATCAACAATATGCCTGCAGCCAACGCTTGCCCTGCAAGTTTTGTCAGTGCATCGAGTTCAAAACGATCATCGATTAAACCAATTGCTACAAGAAGCGTTGCTGCTAAAAATATTCCTAAGGATTCTCGGCCAAAAGATTTACCGACTAACGATAAATGATTGACCATTGCAAAAGTAAGGGCCATCGAAATCCACATTGCGAGGCCACCCCAACGTGGTGTTGGAGTTGTGTGAATATCGCGAGTTCGAATCTGAGCGACAGCACCAAATTTGACTGCCCATGTGCGAACAAATGGAGTAATGACATAACAGAGCGCTGCTGCCAGCAGAAGTGTGACGAGGTACTCGCGCATCTTCTAAATAACTTTCTTAGGCCTGATAAATGGGAAATTGAGCTGTGAGTGCGTGAACTTCAGCTTTGATTGCAGCGTGTGCTGCTGCATCATCAGTCTTAATCGCTCGCGCAATAAGTGATGCAATGGTCTTCATCTCTTCGGTGCCCATGCCTTGAGTTGTGGTTGCAGGTGTTCCAACACGGATACCTGAAGTTACTGATGGGGCCTCGGGATCGTAAGGAATTGAGTTCTTATTGAGAACAATTCCTGCAGCGCCACATCGTTCATCTGCAACTTTGCCATTGACCCCAGTTGATCGAATATCGATGAGGGCGAGGTGAGTTTGAGTGCCGCCTGAAACCGCACGCATTCCTTCAGCTTCGAGAGCTGCTGCAAGTGACTGCGCATTAACAATGACATCTTTTGCATACTTTTGATATGCAGGTGTAGCGCACTCTGCAAGCGCGATTGCCTTGCCCGCTACCGCAGACATGATTGGTCCACCTTGCATTCCAGGAAAGACTGCCTTATCAATCGCAGGTGCATGTTCGGATTTAGACAAGATCATTCCGCCACGTGGACCACGTAAAACTTTATGAGTGGTGAATGAAACAACATCTGCATATGGAACCGGAGATGGAATCGCTTTGCCCGCAACCAATCCGATGAAGTGCGCTGCATCAACCCACATGATGGCCCCAACCTCATCACAGATTGCCCGTACTTTTTCGAAATCGATGAGAGATGGGTATGCAGTTGCACCAGAGCAAATCATCTTTGGTTTATTCGCGATTGCAAGATCGCGAAGTTCATCGTAATCAATGAGCTCGTTATCTTGACGGACCCCGTATGAAACTATGTTGAACCACTTGCCGGAGAAGTTGACCTTC
>WLME01000124.1 GCA_009700365.1 Actinomycetota bacterium
ACTGCGCTGGAATGGCTGCAGATCTATTCGAGTCATATGCAGTAACACTTGTCGCAGCGCTGATTTTGGGTAAGGCAGCATTCGGTAACGAAGGCCTTATCTATCCACTCATCGTTCCTGCAATCGGAATCGTCACAGCAGTAATCGGAATCTTCGCAACTCGTTTGCGTTCAACAGATAAGTCAGCAATGACAGCGATTAACCGCTCATTCTTTATGTCAGCAATTATCTCAGCGGGTCTCACTGGCCTTGCAACATTTACCTATCTTCCAGGCAAGTTCAATTTGCTCACTAATTTCTCACCGACAGTTCTTGCTGAAGCAGGCAATATCAACCCACGAGTTCTTGCATTCGGTGCGGTAATGATCGGAATCGTTTTAGCTGCAGCAATTCAGGTACTCACAGGCTTCTTTACTGAAACCGGTAAGCGCCCAGTAAATGATGTAGCAGCTTCATCACAGACAGGTGCCGCAACAGTAATTCTGGCTGGTATTTCAGTTGGCTTCGAGTCGGCTGTTTATTCAGCGCTACTTATTGCAGCAGCAGTATTCGGTGCATTCCTACTTGGTGGCGGATCAATCGTCTTGTCACTCTTTGCAATCGCACTCGCTGGTACCGGTCTACTTACGACAGTCGGCGTCATTGTTGCAATGGATACCTTTGGTCCAATCTCAGATAACGCACAAGGCATTGCAGAAATGTCTGGAGACGTTAAGGGTGAAGGCGCACAGATTCTTACCTCACTTGATGCAGTTGGTAACACAACTAAGGCAATCACAAAGGGAATCGCAATCGCGACAGCAGTTCTTGCTGCTACCGCATTGTTCGGCGCGTTTACCGATGCAATCAAGGAAGCTGTCATCAAGGCAGTTGGAGAAGGAACAACAGTTGCTCTTCAATACCAAGGCGTTCTTGATATCGCTTCCCCTCGCAACCTCGTTGGTTTGATCATTGGAGCGGCGGTTGTATTCCTCTTCTCAGGTCTTGCAATCAACGCTGTCTCTCGCGCAGCCGGCGCAGTTGTTATTGAAGTTCGCAACCAATTCAAGTTGCACCCAGGAATCATGAACGGAACTGAAAAGCCTGAGTACGGTCGCGTAGTCGATATCTGTACTCGCGATTCACTACGTGAATTGGTGACACCAGGACTTCTTGCAGTGATGGCTCCTATTGCAGTTGGCTTCGGTCTTGGCGTTGGCGCACTCGGTGCATATCTAGCCGGTGCAATCGGTACAGGTACCTTGATGGCCGTCTTCCTTTCAAACTCAGGCGGAGCTTGGGATAACGCAAAGAAGATGGTTGAAGATGGACACCACGGTGGCAAGGGCACAGATGCACATGCTGCAACAGTTGTCGGTGACACTGTCGGAGATCCATTTAAGGACACTGCCGGCCCTGCAATCAACCCACTTATCAAGGTGATGAACCTTGTTGGTCTCTTGATTACACCTGCGATTGTTAGCTTCGCACTCCCATCACAATCTTCGAAATCGCTCATCATTGCAGCGATTGCAGTTGTTGTGATTATCGGAGCGCTTATTCGCAACCGTCGTCAATCGACAAATATCGAGTACTAAAAACTCTAAGGATGTTCAGTTGCGTAATAGTTCGGTAGATCACTAGCAGTGGCTAAAGATCTCAAGAAGCTGGTGATTGTTGAATCACCAGCAAAGGCACGCAAAATTGGCGGCTACCTCGGCGATGGTTTCATCGTCGAGGCTAGCGTCGGTCATATTCGCGATCTGCCACAACGTGCAGCCGACATTCCAAAAGAGGTAAAGAAACTCGCTTGGTCTAAAGAGGGCGTCGATATTGAAAATGATTTTGCACCTCTCTATGTCATCAACCCCGATAAAAAGGCGAAAGTTGCCGAACTCAAGGAGTTGATGAAGAACGCCGACGAGATTCTTCTTGCAACGGACGAAGACCGCGAAGGTGAAGCAATCGCTTGGCACCTTGTCGAAGTTCTTCAACCAAAGATTCCGATTAAACGAATGGTCTTCAACGAAATCACCGAAGAGGCAATCAAAGCTGCAGTCGAAAATACTCGCGACCTTGATTACAACCTTATTGATGCACAAGAAACCCGACGAGTTCTAGACAGACTTTACGGGTACCGACTTTCGCCAGTTTTGTGGAAGAAGGTAATGCCTCGAATTTCTGCAGGTCGCGTGCAATCTGTTGCAACCCGTTTGATTGTTGAAAAAGAACGCGAACGTATGGCATTTATCTCTTCCTCTTGGTGGGATCTCAACGCAAAGACCGAACTTGGCTTTACCGCACGTTTGCTCTCTGTTGATGGCAAGAAAGTAGCGTCCACAAGCGACTTTGGAGCAGATGGCGCCGTAAAGGAGAAGTCGCTTAATGACATTCTCTTACTTGATGAAAAGCAAGCAACCGCACTTACTGAAAGTTTGAAGAACACACCATTGACCGTAAAGTCGATGGAAGAGAGCCCACGCACCGAACGCCCTAAGCCGCCATTTACAACATCAACCATGCAGCAAGATGCAGGGTCGCGACTTGGTTGGGGCGCACAGATCACAATGCGCATCGCTCAGCGTTTGTACGAAAATGGTTACATCACCTACATGCGTACAGATTCAATTAATCTTTCAGATCAGGCCATCAAGGCGGCGCGCGCTGCAGCAACTGCGCTCTACGGAAAAGATCACGTATACGAAACAGCCCGTTTATATCAAGGCAAGTCTAAGAACGCGCAAGAAGCTCACGAAGCAATTCGTCCAGCTGGTGATGTTTTTAAGACACCAGGTGAATTAGCTCCAGAACTCTCGCGTGATGAGTTTGCACTATATGACCTCATCTGGAAACGCACCGTTGCCTCTCAAATGGCTGATGCCAAGAAGATGCAGATGCGTGTTGATTTTGATGCGAAGACCGCTGACAACAAAGCGACAATCTTCCGCGCCAATGGATCTGTCATTACCTTCGCTGGTTTTCTTGCGGCCTACGACGACATTGCAACGGATGAGAATAAAGATGAAGAATCAGAAGACCGTCGCTTACCTGCGATGTCAATTGGGCAATCAGTAAAGGTCGATGAATATTCTTGCGAAGGACATGACACCAAGCCACCTGCTCGATATACCGAACCGACGCTTGTAAAGAAACTTGAAGAACTTGGAATTGGGCGCCCATCAACATTTGCATCAATTATTCAAACTATTCAAGATCGAGGCTATGTATATAAGCGTGGCCGCGCACTAGTTCCGACCTTCCTCGCATTCTCAGTGACAGGCTTGCTCGAAATGCACTTCACCAAGCTCGTCGATTATGACTTCACCGCATCGATGGAAGAAGACCTCGACAAGATTGCATCCGGAGAAGCAGGGCGCGTTGATTGGTTGCGCGATTTCTATTATGGAGTTGATGGTCAACCAGGTCTTAATGAACTCTCGCTCGATCTTGGTGTAATCGATGCACGTGCCAC
>WLME01000125.1 GCA_009700365.1 Actinomycetota bacterium
AACTCACTCATCGTGACAGTGCCATCAGTCATCTTGACTCTCTTCTTTGGTTCACTGGTTGCCTTCGTCGTGACTCGCTACCAGTACAAATTTAACTTGACTCTGCTCTTGCTCTTTACAGCAGGAAATATGCTTCCCATAGTTCTTACCTACATTCCAGTTTTCTGGATGTTTATCTGGGTCGGCGACCTTTTTGGAAACCGCAATCTGATCTATAACAATTACGGAGGATTAATCCTTGTGCACGTTGGTTTCCAAGTTGGTTTTGCTACCTTCGTGCTCTCTTCATATATGAAGACAATCCCTAAGGAAATTTCAGAGTCAGCGACCATTGATGGTGCAAATGTTTTCCGCCACTACTGGAATGTCATCTTGCCGCTCTTGCGCCCAGCTCTAGCTGCGCTCAGCGTTCTTATGACTACATGGATCTATAACGAGTTCTTCTGGGCACTTGTCTTGATGTCTGACGATGCAAAGCGTCCGATTACATCAGCGCTGCGTCGTTTGCAGGGTCAGTACGTCACAGACTTCAACTTGTTGGCAGCTGGTGCAATTATTGCTGCATCGCCAACAATCATTATGTTCTTTGTTCTGCGCAAGCAATTTATTGCAGGACTTACCCTCGGTTCTACAAAAGGCTAATTACAACGCTGCGTAATCTATTTTGATACAGCGATCCATAACGACCTTTAATCCAGATTCAACGCCTTTGGTTGCAACTTCTGGAACTGAAATACCCAGTTGCAACCAAATCGCATCAGCACCAATTTCGATACTTTCATCAAGTACGGCTGGGCAATCGCTAGCTTTGCGAAAAACATCCACGATGTCGATATGCACTGGAATTTCCTTCAAGGATTTGTAAACCTTCTGCCCTAAAACTTCATCAAGGAGTGGATTAACAAAGAAGAGCTCGAAGTGAGAATATTCTTGAAGATACTTGGCGACACCGTAACTTGCTCGATCAGCCTTATCTGAAATACCAACAACTGCGACAGTCTTTGACCCTTGAAGAAGATCCTTGATTTCAGCAGCGCTCAGTGGCATGTGAATATCCTAGTCAGGCGTAAACTCACTCTCAATGTTAAAACGATTCTTTCACTTGTTTTCGGACCGGAAAATCTGGGTACGACAGATTGTCGTTGCCGGAATTTCTGGCTCAGTTGCGTGGATTATTGGTGACTCACTAGTTCCTCATGGCGGAGTAGTCGCAGCAATTGTCTCTACTTTGAGTATTCGAATATCGCTGCACAAATCTCTTCGTGAAGGATTTGGACAAATTGTCGGAACTGCTATTGGTGCAGGCGTCGCTCTGCTCACAGTGAGTGTATTTAACTTTGGTTTTATAGCGGTTGGCACAACGATTGTTCTCTGCGCTGTCGTTGCACGAGCGCTACATCTGGGCGAAGTCGCTTCGGTAAATGTGCCGGTAACCGCGCTGATCGTCATTGGACCAGGTATTTCGGGATCGACTGCAATTCATCGTTTGACCTCAACACTTATCGGTGCAGGAGTTGCAATCGTCTTCTCGTACTTCTCGCACCCCAATACACCGATAGACCGTGCCCGAGTGCAGATCAAGAACGTATCCGAAAAGGCTGCAGCCTTACTTGCAGAAATGTCCGAAGGTGTAGCAGCTGGGTATACCCAGAAAGATGCGGGTAAGTGGTTGGCAAAGGCACGACTTCTCGTAGAAGAAGTTCCCGCGATTAGAGCGCAATCCGTTGAAGCCCGAAGCCATGCGCGATGGTTTCCTACTGCTGAAAAAGATCTTGCTGAGGAAATGTATATCGAGGGTATTGCGACAGAACATACCTTGGTTCAAGTTCGAACAATTGCCCGCACGCTCTTTGATTCAGCAGTTGAAGGCGGTATTGCAGATTCAACAAAGAAGCAGATCGCGGTGGCTTTATCAGCTGCCAGTTATGCAATTTCTGCACACGTAGAACTGCCAGATGACATCAATGATTTCGGTACGTCGCCGACCGATGATGCACGCGAAGCAGGCTCGGCACTGGCTGAGACCCTCATAGAAGATGGTGATGATGTCGATCAAGAACAGATAGTTCGGGGCTTATCAATCGTGGCAAATATCGGAATCATCGCTGATTCCTTGGATCAAAACTCACCAGCGCTAAAAGACGTCATTACGCCAGATGAACCTGCCAAATCTCGCGTACTGGAAGTTTCCCCACTCGAGCAGACGGCAAGCATGTGGCGCCGAATCGCAAAAGCTGCAAGGAAGTACTTATAAGCCAAATTGACATATACCCCTAGGGGTATGCTAGATTCTCCTTATAGTCACTAATTCAAAGGAGAAGGTATGTGCTCGAAAGTAATCTGCGGTAAATGCAAGAAGTACACCTGGTCGGGGTGTGGTGAGCATGTTGAAGAAGCGCTATATGGCGTTCCTCAAGATCAAGTCTGCAAGTGCGGTTAATCGTGACTGGAAAAAAAGTTTCGCACGTTCTGTCTGACGAAGAACAGCTGATCGCTATCACTAAGCGGGTTAAACGTGCACAAGGCCAACTTGGGGCGGTTGCTCGGATGCTCGAAGAAGGTCGTAACTGTGACGAGATTGTCATTCAAATGTCTGCAGTATCTAAGGCAGTTAATACAGCTGCATTTACCTTGATTTCAGCAAGCCTCAAAGAGTGTTTAGTTGAAGGAAAGAACAATCAAGAGCAAGTAACGGCGCAACTTCAAAAACTATTTCTGAGTCTGGCTTAGAGGGAATATGAAAAAATTATTGGCAGTAGTTGCAGCATCAACACTATTTCTTACTGGCTGCGGAAGTGTGGCTGCTACAGATCTAGGGGCAGCGGACTTTCAAAAGAAGGCATCAGAGGCGGGGGTTGTAGTCCTTGATGTTCGCTCAGCTGGTGAATTCATGACTGGACACATTGCTAATGCCATCAATATTGATGTCGAAGGATTGACATTTGAGGGAGATATCGCAAAGTTAGATAAGAGCGCTACTTACGCTGTCTATTGCCACAGCGGACGTCGTTCGGGAATTGCTGTGGGGAAGATGAAGGATGCTGGCTTCAAGAATCTCTTTAATCTCACCAACGGAATTCAAGAATGGCAGGCTGCGGGATTACCTCTCGTAAACAACTAATGAGAATAGTAATTATTGGAGGAGTTGCAGGCGGAATGTCTGCAGCCACACGGATGCGCAGACTTGATGCGGATGCAGAGATTATCGTTATCGAGAAGAGTGGCCATGTTTCATATGCAAACTGCGGTTTACCATATTACGTCGGTGGTGTGATTGAAGAGGAAGAAGCTCTTCTCTTGCAAACGCCAGCGAGCTTGCATGCCCGCTTTCGCTTGGATGTTCGTATCGCCTCTGAGGTTGAGTCCATCAATCCTCAGGCCAAAACAGTGGTTGTTAAGAATGAAATCAGTGGCGAGAGTTACGAACTCAGCTATGACAAGCTAGTCA
>WLME01000126.1 GCA_009700365.1 Actinomycetota bacterium
CCTTTTCCCGTTTCATCTCCGGGAACAATCAAAGGTAGTCCTAGAGGTGAGTTACCTAGATTGAGTCGATGCCAACTCACAACAGGAATTGTTGAAACAATTCCGATTCCATAACACTCATGCTCTAATTCGGAGCGGGATGATTCACCTGTAATGATTTCTGGCTCTGAATCTTTCAATTTTCGCCATGATTCACCTGGAGTTCCAATAACACTGGGTGCCATTGCCCAATCTTTGGCGTCAATGCTTTCTGCGATATCTTGCATCTGCGGTCGAGATTGCGAACGCGGCAAAAAGTGATCGACCTCCTGAAAGGCGTAGACATCTGATTCAAGAGAAGCAATGGCACGGGCCAGTGGCGCAGATTCTGAACCGTTCTCTAACTTCTCTCGAGGGGGAATCGCCATTCCATGCAGGAGATTCCACGAGGTGATGCGCACCCCCACAGACTAGTAACCTGCACCAGTGAGCGCGATACATCAGCACCCTTCCCATATAGATCGCGCCGGAGAACTACGCACCAACCAATCAACTCTCGATTCTCTCTGGGTCGATGCCAAGATCTTGATTCTTTCTGAGGGAAGAATTTCTGGAAAGAGTCCCCTTAACCTTTTCTTTGTTCACTCACGTGATGTCGCAGCATTTACAGCTTCTGGAACTTTTAAAGAGGGCTCCCGTTACTTCTTGGGTGTGGATGCAGATACTCGTCAGCCTTATTTTGCTTGGGATACCCAGTGGGCTGATGGCACTGCTGAAGAAATGAAAGAACTTGGTTTTACAACTCTTCGCGAAGCAGGAGCGCAATTACCCGCACTTGAATTTGAACTTGCACTACATGCAACTGCGCTCAGCAATTGGCATCGCGCACATCCACGCTGCCCGCGTTGTGGCGGACCAACACGCGTCGATCTTGGGGGAGCAGCGCGCTTTTGCGAGGCTGATCAAAGCCAACATCACCCGCGCACCGATTCTGCCGTCATTGTTCTTATCAAAGATCGCGATGATCGCATCTTGCTTGGGCATCAACCAGTGTGGCCAGAAGGTCGGTTCTCAACATTTGCAGGATTTCTCGAACCTGGCGAGACTTTTGAACAGTGTGTAGCACGTGAAGTCTTTGAAGAATCTGGTGTGACTGTCAGCGAAATAAAATATTTGGGTTCACAGCCATGGCCATTTCCTGCCAGCATCATGATTGCATTCGAAGCTGTTACTGATAATCCTCAGGTTGCTAAGGGAGATGGCGAAGAAATCACCGAAGTGAAATGGTTTAGCCGTGCAGAACTTAAAGCTGCTGCAGCCGATGGTTCTCTCCTACTACCTCCAACAATTTCAGTCGCACGAAAGATGATTGAAGGTTGGCTCGGTGAAGTTGCACTTGGCGGCGAAACGTGGCGATAGAAGATGACATCCTTGCTGCTCTCGATCCAGATCAGAGGGCGGTAGCTCTTGCTACACGCGGTCCGGTTTGTGTCATTGCAGGTGCAGGTACCGGTAAGACGCGCGCAATTACACATCGCATTGCCTATGCCGCAGCAATCGGAACTATGGATCCACAAAAGGTCTTAGCTCTTACATTTACTGCAAAGGCTGCAGGAGAAATGCGCGCGCGGCTTCGATCTTTAGGAGTTCCAACAGTTGCCGCTCGCACAATCCACTCGGCAGCGCTGAGACAACTCCTCTATTTCTGGCCATCAGTCTTTGGGGGGCGTACTCCAGATTTAATGACAACAAAGACAGGATTTCTTACCGAGGCGATTAATCGTGCAGGTCTTAGTGAATCTCTGCGGGTAACAAATCGCGAACTCATGCGCGATGTAGCTTCAGAAATTGAATGGGCCAAGGTCTCTCAAGTGGCCCCTAGTGATTTTGTAGATGAAATCTCGAAGCGCATGCAGAAGCCGCGCGTGCTTCCCGAGCAGATGGTTCAGATTTATACCGCTTACGAATCTATTAAAAAGCAAGAGTTAGCAATCGATTTTGAAGATGTGCTTCTCTTATGTGCTGCCATGATGGAGCAAGAGCGTGAAGTTCGCGAACGCGTACAAGATCAATATAGATACTTCACTATCGATGAATATCAAGATATCTCGCCCGTGCAACAACGTCTTATCAATGCATGGCTTGGTAAACGAAATGATATCTGCGTGGTCGGAGATCCAGCACAGACAATCTATTCATTCGCCGGAGCAACACCGGTTTTCTTGAACACTTTCACCCAAAGATTCCCTGATGCTGAAGTCATCCGACTCAGCACTGGATATCGGTCTACTCCCGAAATTACATTTGCCGCGAATGCTCTTCTGCGCCACGGCGCGATGGGACAAGAACTTGTTGCACAGAATGACCACGGTAGTGCGCCCAGCGTTGTTGGATACGCCGACGATGCTGCAGAAGTTACAGGGGTATTGTCAGAAATTACCGCACTCTTAAATTCAGGAACGCCACCCCATGAAGTTGCAATTTTGGCTCGAACAAATTCTCAACTTAAGAGCGTTGAACGTGCGATGGTGAAAGTTAACTTGCCGTATCAAGTCCGCAGCACCGAAAGATTCTTTGATCGACGCGAGGTTCGAGATTTTCTGAGCGAAGTTCGTAAAGCTTCCGTTATCCCAGCAGAAGGGCAAGGCTGGATTGATGAATTGCGCACATTGGCTCAGCCATATTTAACCGGCGAAGAAATCGACGGAATTGCAGCGTTGCTACATTTAGCGCGAGAACTCGATGATGATGATAATTTCACGCCCAAGACCCTTCGAGGATATTTACGCGAAGTCGAGGACCGAGTACAGCAGAACAATCCACCGACAATGCCTGTTGTTACTTTGGCGACGCTGCATGCGGCTAAGGGCCTTGAGTGGGAGCGAGTCTTTCTCATAGGCGCATCCGATGGGCAACTTCCAGTATCCGATGCATCTGTCGATGAAGAACGACGCCTGTTCTATGTGGGAATTACTCGAGCAAAGGCCGATCTGCATATTTCTTATCGAAAAAATCCAAGCCCGTTCCTGCGTGAATCCGGGTTACTCGCCAGTTCTTAGAGGGGATTTAATTGGGTTGCCAGAACTCGTATGCCTCCCGTACCCTTATACCTTCATCGCATCTGCGGTGATCGATTACAGAAGGAGTTGAAATGAATTCAGTATTCACTTCAGCACGAGCAGGCGTACGCGCTGCTCTACCTTCTGCTGCTCATTCAACCTCAACAGCCACAGCTAATCGCACTCATAAGCGCGCAGCTTGGCCCACAGCAACAAAGTCAGCGTTTTACGCCAACTTTTATGCAGTGGTTGAGGCCACAGGAGCTCTAGTCGAGTAATTCGAACAGAACCCACAAGGGCCTCAAATCCACAAAGGATTTGTAGGTCCTTTTTTATTTCCACAAAACCAACAAATGAAAAAATGTAAGAGAGAGAAGAGGTGAGAGCTATGACAGTTCTCTTC
>WLME01000127.1 GCA_009700365.1 Actinomycetota bacterium
CAATTGATTTACGAATGATGTCTTTACCTTCTTGAGGGTTTTGTTCAAACCATGCAGTCAAATGTTCGTTTACAACCTTCTGTGTAAAGGACTTTGCCTCAGTATTGCCCAGCTTTGTCTTTGTCTGTCCTTCAAATTGTGGTTCGCCAAGTTTGATGGAGACAATCGCAGTAAGACCTTCGCGAACATCATCACCTGTCAGACGATCTTCCTTCTTGCGAATCAAACCTTGTTCTTCAGCAAACTTATTAACGACCGATGTGAGCGCTGTACGGAAACCTTCTTCGTGAGTTCCGCCCTCGTGAGTGTGGATGGTATTTGCGAAGGTATAGACAGATTCAGAGAAACCGTTATTCCACTGCATTGAAACTTCGAGCGAAAGTCTGGCTTTCTTATCCTCGGCCTCGAGTGCGATTACTGATTTATGAAGCTCGCCACGTGTAGAGTTGAGGTGTTTTACAAAGTCTGTAATTCCGCCCTGATATTGATAGCGAACTGTAAGTTGCTCACCTTTTTCATCGACATGGCCTGGGCGCATATCTGTCAGTGACAAAATCAAACCGCGGTTTAGAAATGCCATTTCACGAAAACGCGTTGAGAGAACTTCAAAAGAGAAATCAGTTGTTTCAAAAATATCTTCCGATGGCCAGAATTGAATTGTTGTTCCGGTCTCTGTGGTTGCCTCGCCCTTTTTAACTGGCGCAGTTGGAACACCAAGTTTGTATTCCTGAGTCCAGATAAATCCGTCGCGCTTTACTTTTGCGGATAAATTTGTTGAGAGAGCATTTACAACAGATGAGCCAACACCATGAAGACCGCCAGATACTGAATATCCTCCATCGCCAAACTTTCCACCGGCGTGCAAGACGGTAAGAACAACTTCTAGAGCTGGTTTCTTTTCAATGGGGTGAATATCAACTGGAATACCGCGGCCGTTATCGACGACCTGTAACGATCCATCGGCCATCAAAGTCACTTGAATCTCAGTACAGAACCCTGCGAGCGCTTCATCGACTGCGTTATCAACGATCTCATAGACCAAGTGGTGAAGTCCGCGCTCGCCTGTAGAGCCGATATACATGCCTGGGCGCTTACGAACTGCCTCAAGGCCTTCGAGAACGGTGATCGAGGAGGCGTCATATCCGCCTGAACCCGACTTCACGGTCTCTTTGCTCACAAAAGTCCCCTTTTGAAAAATGGCTCATTTTGGCTGTGGAGCGGTTTTTCTCTACAGCAGGCTGAAATCCTATCTCTAAATGAAAAGTCTAATAACCCTGAAAAGCCTTAGAAGTGGGGAATACCGCCCGAAGAGAGACGGGGTAGGGGTTCCTATTAAAAAAGATGGGAAATGTATCGAAAATCAATAGATATCCACATGGTTTATCCCCATTGTGCGTGGAGTTACAGGCGTGTAATTCAGCGTTGCCAACTCCACCGTCGAATAACCGTCAATTCTCAGCAAAGACACAGGACTAGGGAGCACTCTTTTGCCATGGCACATGACAATTCAGGGCAACGCATCCTCGTCGTTGATGACGAATTAAGCATCAGCGATCTCATCGCAACTAGCTTGAAGTTTGTTGGATTCGATGTGCGAACAGCTGCGACTGGATCACAGGCGCTAACTATTGCCGAAGAATTTAAACCTCACGCAATGATTTTAGATGTCATGTTGCCCGATCTCGACGGTTTCGAAGTGTGTCGTCAGATACGCAATGAAGGAATCGAAGTCGGAGTTCTCTTTCTCTCTGCAAAAGATGAGATGAAAGATAAAGTCCAAGGTTTAACCATCGGTGGCGATGATTACATGACAAAACCCTTCAGCCTTGAAGAGTTAGTTGCCCGTTTGCGCGCACTTTTACGTCGCATCGGAGTCACCGAACAGGCAGTTGATGACGAAAAGATTCGTTTCGCAGACCTTGAACTAGATGAGGCCACGCATGAAGTTCGCCGGGCCGGTGTTTTACTCGAACTCTCGCCAACTGAATTTACGCTTCTTCGTTATCTACTCATTAATGCAGATCGCGTTGTTTCAAAGGCACAAATCTTGGATCATGTATGGGATTACGACTTCGGTGGAGACGCTGGAATCGTAGAAACATACATCTCTTACCTTCGCAAAAAGATAGATATCTACGAGCCAGCTTTGATCCATACAGTTCGTGGGGTTGGTTACCGACTTAGATTGCCCGCTGCAAAGTAATTTCTATGCGTTCGCCATTTGCCACCTGGGGTCTACGAAGTCGACTTACCCTCGGAATCGTAATTCTGACAGCATTTGGTTTCTTTAGCGCAAGCCTTGCAACGCAATCGCTCCTCAGGCACTACCTCACCTCGGAAGTAGATAAACAGCTTGCCGTAATCACTTCGGGCACCTTTCAGCGCGTGCAGGAATCAGGTATTGCACATGAAATAAATGAAGATAACCTCGGTGATGACGGTGCTCGCAATGACAATCGCGGTTTAGGGGCTCCACTTACTCGCATTCCAACATCGACCTCGCTTACTCTGCTGGATGCGCAAGGAAATATTCTCGGAGGGCTTGGTGGCGACCTAAACTCCGCGCCAATCACTGACTATGTAAGAGGGCTGTTGCCTTCAGAGGTTTCATCTCATGGCGACAAACCATTCACTATCCAAGCTCCCGGCGCAGATTTTCGAGTTATTGCGCGCGCTCTTCCTAATAGCGGTGGAACGGTTGTAGCCGCACAATCTTTAAGAGATCTCGATCGCACTACTTCACGTTTAGGTTTTCTCTTTGCACTTATCGGTTTAGTTCTCTTATTACTTATCACTATCGCTGCTCGAACTGTGATAAAAGTTGGATTGCGCCCTCTCGAAGATGCCGAGAAGACCGCTGAAGAAATTGCTGCAGGAAATCTCTCTGCACGCATGCCTCAGGCCGATCCTTCAACGGAAGTAGGAAGGCTTGTCACATCACTGAATGCCATGCTCGCACGCATCGAAGATGCTTTCTCAGTCCGCGCAGATAGTGAAAATAAATTAAGACGATTTGTCGCCGATGCTTCTCACGAACTTCGCACTCCCATTACTGCAATTCGAGGATTTTCAGAGCTGCATCGACAAGGTGCTGTCACCGGCGAGAAAGAGACGACAGAGCTAATCGGTCGAATTGAAAATGAATCAAAACGAATGGGTTCATTGGTTGAAGATCTCTTACTTCTTGCCCGCCTAGATCAAGCTCGTGAAATGGATTCAAAGCCAGTTGATATCAATAAAGTTGTCGAAGACGCTGTGATTTCAGCTCGCGCTGCAGGTCCGGAACATCCTTTGACACTCAACGCAGAAGATGAGGAAATTTTCACATTGGGTGATGAGGTGCGTATTCATCAAGTGGTCGCAAATCTTCTTGCTAATGCTCGCGCTCACACACCTTCGG
>WLME01000128.1 GCA_009700365.1 Actinomycetota bacterium
CTCTTGAGTCTCGACATATTCGTCGACAATTGCTCGAAGAATTTCGAGGCGGCGATCACTGGTCATAGTTTGGCAATCTTAGCGCGCAGCGCTTAACGGAGCATTTCATGGGTGAGGCGGTCAGCAATCAGGCGACCTTGGGGTGTGAGAGATAAGGAATCTTCTCGCTCGATAACGTGCCCGCTCTTGATGTATTCCATAGTGCGTTCGTATTGAGCAACAGTGAGAGCTGACTTCTTTACGCCTTCAGGCATGCGGATAGCGAGCATGATGTACTCGATTTTTTTCTCTTCATCATTCAATACTTCTGAATCTTTAATCGGTGAAATGCTTGCAAAGACCTTCTCTTTATAGGCATTTGGATGCTTCACATTCCAGAATCGCTTTTGATCAATGTGCGAATGAGCACCCGGCCCAAGTCCCCACCAGTTGTTAGATTTCCAATATGCAATGTTGTGGCGACATTGATGTCCTGGCTTTGACCAATTAGAAAGTTCGTACCATTTCATTCCCTTTTGCAGACATTGTTGATCAACTAACAAATACATATCTGCCATTAGGTCGTCATCGGGCATCGTGTATTCACCGCGTTTGATTTGAGCCGCCAACTTGGTTCCTTCTTCAACGATAAGTGCGTAGGCGCTCATGTGATCAATATTGAGCGAAAGTGCCTCTTTCACTGTTGCGGCCCAGTCACTGAGGCTCTCACCAGGTGATCCATAAATTAAATCAACGCTGACGGATTGGAAACCTGCAGTGCGCGCCATATCTACAGCCCTTCGAACATTCTCGGGATTGTGAGTACGGTCTAAAACTTTGAGTACATCCGGGTTAGATGACTGCATTCCGAAAGAGATTCGATTAAATCCCACTTGGATAAGCTCATTGAGTTTCTCTTGAGTCACCGAATCTGGGTTCGCCTCTAAAGTAATCTCGCAATCGTCGGTCAATCCATTTCGTGCCTTGATTGCAGCAATTACTCTGCCAAGATCTTTGGGAGGCAACAGAGATGGGGTGCCTCCGCCAAAGAAGATCGTAGGGACAACGTCAGTTGGCGTCGCCTCCAACTCTTTGAGAACAGCATCGATGTAGTCGCCTGAAACAATCTCAAGAGTTGCACCATCTTGAAGTTCTGAAGGCGTGTAGGTATTGAAGTCGCAGTAGCCGCAGCGACGGATGCAATACGGGATATGAACGTAAAACGAGAGCATGGTTCTTACGATTCGAGCTTGCGTGCTGCTTTAATCTTTTCGATATCGGCATCAGTGGCAAGGGCTGCTACGAAGGCTTCTTGAGGAACTTCAACGCGTCCCACCATCTTCATGCGCTTCTTGCCTTCCTTCTGCTTCTCGAGAAGTTTTCTCTTTCGAGAGATGTCTCCACCGTAACATTTTGCTAAAACATCTTTGCGGATTGCTCGAATTGATTCACGAGCAATAATGCGAGAACCAATAGCTGCCTGAATCGGGACTTCGAATTGTTGGCGCGGAATAAGTTCGCGCAATTTTCCAGTCATCATCACGCCATAGGAATATGCCTTATCGCGGTGAACTACCGCGCTAAATGCATCGACGGCTTCACCCTGCAAGAGAATATCTACCTTAACGAGATTGCCTTCTTCGTCACCGATCTCTTCATAATCAAGGGATGCGTATCCGCGTGTGCGACTTTTTAGTTGGTCAAAGAAGTCGAAGACGATTTCAGCAAGAGGCAATGTGTAGCGGATTTCAACGCGATCTTCAGAGATGTAATCCATTCCAAGCATGACTCCACGACGATCTTGGCAGAGTTCCATAATGGTTCCGATAAATTCAGATGGAGCAAGAATCGTTGACTTCACGATAGGTTCTTTAACGTTATTGATCTTGCCATCTGGGAATTCTGATGGGTTTGTGACTACAAACTCTTTCCCATCTTCCATTGTTACTCGATAGACCACGTTTGGCGCAGTTGAAATCAAGTTAAGTTTTGCTTCTCGCTCAAGGCGTTCGCGGACGATTTCCATATGCAGAAGTCCTAGGAATCCGCAGCGGAAACCAAAACCAAGTGCTGCCGAACTTTCTGGTTCGTAGACTAGAGCTGCATCATTGAGCTGTAATTTCTCTAGTGCATCGCGTAGTACGGGAAAATCGGCTCCATCGAGTGGGAATAAACCAGAGAAAACCATCGGCTTTGGATCTTTATATCCACCAAGTGCTTCTTTTGCAGGACGTACAAAATTGGTAATTGTGTCGCCTACTCGCGATTGGCGAACATCTTTTACACCAGTAATGAGATAACCAACTTCACCTACGCCAAGACCTTTAGATGGAAGAGGTTCAGGGCTAATCACGCCGACTTCGAGGGCTTCATGCTTTACGCCAGTTGAGAACATTTGAATTTGTTCGCGTGGGTTTATGCGCCCATCAACAACACGAACGTATGTAACAACTCCACGATAAGAATCGTAGACAGAGTCAAAAATCAGTGCACGTGCAGGTGCATCTGGATCACCGACTGGAGCCGGAATCTGGGCAATGATTTGATCAAGTAAATCGGCAACTCCGTCGCCTGTTTTTCCAGAAACACGTAAGACATCTTCTACTTTGCAGCCAATAAGTCCTGCAAGTTCTGCAGCAAATTTTTCGGGTTGTGCGTTGGGAAGATCAATCTTATTCAGAACAGGAATAATCGTAAGGTTGTTCTCCATTGCAAGATAAAGATTTGCAAGAGTCTGGGCTTCGATTCCTTGTGCGCAATCAACGAGCAAGACAGCACCTTCACATGCTGCAAGTGATCGTGATACTTCATAGGTGAAGTCGACGTGGCCCGGTGTATCGATCATGTTCAGGACATATTCCTGCCCATCAAGACCACTTCGCCATGGAAGGCGGACGGCCTGAGATTTAATTGTGATGCCGCGTTCGCGTTCAATATCCATGCGATCGAGATATTGCGCGCGCATATTGCGAGCTTCGACTACTTCGGTAATTTGGAGCATGCGATCGGCGAGAGTTGATTTGCCGTGATCGATATGCGCGATGATGCAGAAATTGCGAATCTGCGCGGGATTTGTTGAGGCTGGTTGCGGCGCCTTAGCAATTGAGATTGCAGGCACTTAAGAGACCGTTACCTTCGGATTATCGTTAGGTGAAGGTTGAGAATTAACGAACGCCGGCTTTAGCAGCAGCCTTAGCCATTGAAGACTTCTTATTTGCAGCAGCGTTCTTGTGAATAACACCCTTTGAAACTGCAACATCGAGAGCCTTTGAAGCTGCGCGGAGTTCAGCAGTCGTTGCAGCAGCGTCACCCTTAACGACAGCTTCGCGGAACTTGCGAACAGCAGTCTTGATGGATGATGAGACAGACTTGTTGCGAAGGTAGGCCTTC
>WLME01000129.1 GCA_009700365.1 Actinomycetota bacterium
CCGCAAGAAATTAACAATGGTTCATAAGAATAATGTCCTTGTCCATGCAGGCGATTTATGGACACGAACGTTCAATGAGATCGCCAAGGAGTACCCAAGCGTCACAACAGATTATCTTCACGCCGATGCTGCTGCGATGTTTATGGTCTCAAATCCTGAGCGATTTGACGTTGTAGTAACAGATAATCTCTTTGGAGATTTGCTTACTGATATAGCTGCAGTTATTTGTGGCGGTATCGGCCTTGCGGCATCTGGAAATATCAACCCAACACGCGAATTTCCATCAATGTTTGAACCGGTTCATGGTTCAGCACCTGATATCGCCGGCAAGAATTTAGCTGACCCTACCGCCACCGTTATGTCTGTTGCCATGATGCTCGACCACCTTGGTTTAGCTGAGGCTGCGCGAGATGTTGAAAATGCAGTAGCTAAGGATTTAGCATCGCGTGGAGATGCAAAACGCAGCACAACCGAAATCGGCACAGCATTGGCAGAATTGGTTAAGTAAATGAAAATCACTCTCAATCCACATGCAGTTCCGGATGCAGAACGCGAAGAGAAAGTTGCAAACTGTGGTTTCGGAAAGTACTACACCGACCATATGGTCGTCTGCGAGTGGACTGAGTCGGGCGGCTGGGAAGAGCCAGAGCTAAAACCATATGGACCAATTACTTTAGATCCTGCAACGGCAGTTTTTCATTACGGTCAAGAGATATTCGAAGGCATGAAGGCTTACCGCCAACCAGATGGCGGTATTGCGCTCTTTCGTCCAGAAGCCAATGCGCGTCGCTTTGCTCGATCAGCCCAGCGTTTAGCGCTTCCCGAAATGCCAGAAGAATTATTTCTTGAAACTGTGCATGCTCTTGTTAAGCAAGATGCCGGATGGACTCCAGGGAAAGTTGGCGAAGCTTTATATATTCGGCCCTTCATGATTGCAACGGAAGTTGGCCTGGGGGTTCGCCCAACAAATAAGGCAACCTATTTACTTATCGCAACGCCTGCTGGTGCTTACTTCGATCCTTCGAAGGCAGTCTCAGTATGGATTTCAACTGAGTACGTTCGTGCAGCGCTGGGCGGTACAGGTGAAGCTAAGTGTGGTGGAAACTACGCTGCCTCTCTTGTTGCGCAAAAGGCTGCTGCTGCCGAAGGTTGTGATCAAGTTGTTTGGATTGATGCGAAAGAACGCAAGTGGATTGAAGAGATGGGCGGCATGAATCTTTACTTTGTAAAAGGTAAAGGAGCTGATGCCACAGTCATTACTCCAAAACTTACCGGAACACTTCTTCCAGGAATTACCCGTGATTCAATTCTGGCTGTTGCAAAAGATTTAGGGTACAAAACTGATGAAGTAATGCTCTCTATCGATGATTGGCGCGATGGCGTTACCTCAGGTGAGATTTCTGAAATCTTTGCATGCGGAACCGCTGCAGTTGTTTCTCCAGTCGGGCAAGCAAAATCTGCAATGGGCACATGGGTGACTGGCGATGGAGAACCAGGGCCAATCACGATGCAAATTCGCAATCATCTTTTGGCGATTCAACACGGAACAACTGAAGATAAACACGGCTGGGTTAAGAAGGTTTCGCTGTGAGTCTTGATCCATCTGGTTTCGACAAAGAGGCTATTCATATCTATGACACCACTCTTCGTGATGGTGCGCAGCAAGAAGGCCTTAATCTCTCTGTCCACGACAAGCTGACGATTGCGCGCCACTTAGATGACTTAGGCGTTGGTTTTATTGAAGGCGGCTGGCCTGGTGCAAATCCAAAAGATACCGAATTCTTTGCGCTGGCTAAGAAGGAATTGAAACTTAAGAACGCAACTTTTGTTGCCTTCGGTGCGACACGACGCCCCAATGTAAAGGCTGCAGATGATGTACTTCTTGGCGCGCTGCGAGATTCAGGCGCACCTGCGGTCACGCTTGTCGCTAAGGCATATGACCGACACGTGGATCTTGCACTAAAGACAACGCTGGATGAGAACCTCGCGATGATTCGTGATTCCGTGACTCACCTTCGCGAAGAAGGTCAGCGCGTGTTTCTAGACGCCGAACACTTCTTTGATGGATATCGCGCAAATCGTGCGTATGCTCTTGAAGTTATTCGCGTTGCGATGGAGGCAGGTGCTGATGTTGCAGCGCTGTGCGATACCAACGGCGGAATGCTCCCTGAGGAAATTGCTCATGTTGTTCATGATGTATTAGGTGCAACATCTGCCCGTCTAGGAATTCATTGCCACAATGACACTGGTTGCGCAGTTGCAAACTCGATGGCTGCAGTTGCAGCAGGTGCAACACATGTACAAGGCACGCTCAATGGTTACGGTGAACGTACTGGAAATGCAGACCTTGTCACAATCATCGCAAATCTGGAATTAAAGAAGAAGAAGGAAGTACTTCCGCATCACGCACTTCGCGAAGCATTCCGAATCTCACATGCAGTAGCCGAAGTTACTAATATTTCGCCATCTCCACGTCAGCCATATACCGGCGTCTCTGCCTTTGCTCACAAGGCTGGCCTTCATGCTTCAGCGATTAAAGTTGATCCATCTCTGTATCAACATGAAGATCCTGAATCAGTTGGAAACGATATGCGCATGCTCGTTTCAGATATGGCAGGACGTGCATCAATCGAACTTAAATCCATGGAACTCGGCGTTGATCTCGGGGGAGACCGTGAACTCATTGGCCGAGTAGTTGAACGCGTGAAAGAGATGGAATCACGTGGATTTACCTTCGAAGCAGCGGATGCATCCTTCGAATTGCTCCTACGCGAAGAAGCGACTGGAAAGCGTCCGGCTTTCTTTACTATTGATCACTGGTTAACAACTACCGAGCGCGCTGCTGATAATTCAATAATCACAAAGGCAGAAGTAACTGTTACCGCTCAAGGCAGAGAGATCACATGTTCTGGTGCAGGAAATGGTCCAGTTAATGCCTTTGATAATGCGCTTCGTGATGGTTTACATCAACTTTATCCCGAACTTTCAGCCCTTGAGCTAACCGATTACAAAGTTCGAATCCTTGAAGGCAGGCTCGGAACAGGCGCAATCACACGTGTTCTTGTGGAAACATCAGATGGAAAAGGCGAATGGAACACAGTTGGCGTTCACGAAAATGTGATTGCAGCTTCGGCCATGGCGCTTGAGGATGCGCTCACCTTCGGACTTTTGCGACAGGGCCGCAAACCCGAATAAGTTCTTCCATTTTCACCAGCGCCTGATATATATTTTTTCTCATGCGCTCCAAGACAGTGGGTAGGAGATATACCCAAGAAGAGTCTGCTGATTGGCTGGCTGAGAGACTTGTGAAAC
>WLME01000013.1 GCA_009700365.1 Actinomycetota bacterium
TGAGATAGTTGGTCTTGTCTGAGAATAAAAGCTTCGATGGAATTCATAACAATCTGCGCATCGGCGGCGGGAAGAATCGCAACAACAGTCGCCATTCCGTCAGAATCGTTGTAACAACTTACTCGCCGCAATGACGTTGCGCGAGAAGTAACTTCTTCAAACTCTTCTGGAGCCAACCTTGCGACGCTATTTCTTACATGGTTGGCAACTTGTCCGGGAGTGTGAAACTCAGCATATGCGATTGCCCTTGTCTCGATATCGAAAATCACTGATTCAGGAGCGCCATCACGAATCGCTGCAGCAGTTTCGCGAGCAATAACAGTGGCATGTGCGGATGAAATCTCGCCAGTCGCAAGAGCTGAACAGGTATTTGGCAAGTTGTTAACAAGTGTTCTTGCAATATCGATACGAGATTGAGCAGTTGCCGGTGCAAGTCGAAGCGCCGTTGAAATATCCTCGCGCTCTGATTCGTCTACACCCGAAAGTGGCCCGCCACCCTCGCTGGGATGTAGCCCCGCAACAGCTGCGATGGCGCGTTGGCGAAGTGCATAGAGCCATCCATCCTGGCGATCTAGGGCGGTGAGGTAATCGATGCGATCACTTGCGCCAAGTTGGTGAGGATCAATCTGTGAAAGTCGGAGAATTGAATCTGCACCTGGAATCGCATAGAGAAGTTCTGCGATTGTGGCAGAGAGGTCTTCTACATCGATGAGACGTGCTGTTGTCATGGAGGCGATATTCAATGAGCGCACTGACAGAGTGGATTATTTCTATGCGTAGGTGTGGATGTCTGGGGAAAAGTATTTTTGGAGATCTCGCTCAGAGTCGCTCATTTAACGGGGTTTATGACTGTCCGTAGCGGCGTTAGAATAATGGTGTGAATAAGCATGCGCCGAAGTTGAATAAGGTGATTCTTTATTACATCTTCACTCCAATCGCCGATCCTGAAGCGGTGCTGCTGTGGCAGAAATATCTCTGCCAATCTCTCAATCTCAAGGGCCGTATTTTGATTTCGAAGCATGGAATCAACGGAACCGTCGGCGGTGAGATGGCCGATGTCAAAAAATATGTACGCGAGACCCGTCGCTACCCTGGATTTAAGAAAATTACTTTTAAGTGGTCTGATGGAACCGGCAACGAATTTCCGCGCCTTCGCGTCGTAGTTAAAGATGAACTTGTTGCCTTCGGAAGCCCAGATGAAATTCAAGTTGATGAGAATGGTGTTGTCGGCGGAGGAATTCATCTTCGCCCAGAACAAGTGGAAGAGCTTGTCAAAGAACGTGGCGATGATGTTGTTTTCTTTGACGGTCGTAATGCCTACGAGGCAAAGATCGGAAAGTTTAAGAATGCGATTGTTCCTGATGTAGACACTTCCCGAGATTTCATTCGTGAAATTGAAAGTGGTAAATACGATCACATCAAAGATAAGCCAGTCGTTACTTATTGCACTGGCGGAATTCGATGCGAGATTTTATCTGCAGTCATGAAAAAGCGCGGATTTAATGAGGTCTACCAAATTGATGGTGGAATCGTGAAATATGGCGAACGCTTTGGTGATGATGCGAATTGGGAAGGCTCCCTCTACATCTTCGATGATCGCATGGCGATGGATTTTTCCGATAAAGCAAAAGTCATCGGTGAATGCGAGAAATGCAGCGCTCCAACTAAAGACTTCCGTAATTGCAACACAGCCTCGTGCCATCAACTCATACTTCTATGCGATTCATGCGCATCACTGCCTTCGAACCTCAGTTGCACTCATGATCAGTCTCGCCAACGCGATTCTGAACTCATCGGCTAATCTGGCTGTCGTAGGATGAGGTCATGATCTGGTGGCCAGCAAAAATTCCCACTTTGCAATACGGGCTCGTCACTCTACGTCCTAGCGCTGAAAAAGATATCGATGCCATCTTTAACGCATGTCAAGATCCTGAGATTCCAGCATTCACAACAGTTCCCGCCACCTACACGTTGGACCACGCAATTGATTTTGTTCGCTCAGATCCTTTTAGCTTTGAGGAGCGACGCGAACTTCGCTTTGTGATTGATTTTGGAAATGGTGATGATGTGAAGTTCGCGGGTGTTATTTCACTTCACACCATCAACGTTAAAAACCACACCGCCGAAATTGGATATTGGATGGAGAAGTCAATGCGCGGCAAAGGTATTGGAACCACCGCGGCAAAGATGATTACCGATTACGGATTCCGATCCCTCGGCTTTCGACGTATCGATGGCTTGGCCGATGTCGAAAATACGCCTTCACAGAAACTTCTCATTAGCGCAGGCTTCCAAAAGGAAGGAATATTGCGCAACAAGGTCACACGTGATGATGGTCGGCAGATTGATATGGCACTCTTTGCAACGACTGATACCACCTGGACCCCACTCGATAATTGAGAATTGGAGAAACCACTATGTACTCCTTGGCTCTCCTCGTTGTAATTTTGATGTCGATTCTCATATTTTCGGGGCCGCTGGCATTTTTGCTGACAACTCAATGGGTGAAGAATCTCAATAAAAATACTCCCTACCTTGTAATTCGAAGAATTGTCCTAGGAATATTGGGAGCAGTCGGATTATTTATAAGTATAGTTATAGTAATTCAGCAGGTACCGATATCGATAAGAATCATCTCCTTGCTTTCAATAGCTATCCATCTCAAGTCGCTCGATAGAGAGTACGGATTCATTACTCGATTCATTCGGCGAGACTCACATGGACCGCAAGGTCAACAGTAGTTATGAAGAAATATTCTGCTTTCGCATTAATCCTCATTCTCGCTTCAACGGCATTGATTCCCAGTTCCAGAGCTGCAGATAATCCACCACGAAAGATAATGACTGGATGGATACCTTATTACTCTATGAAAACGGCGCTTCCTGATGCGCTCAATAATTCAGATCTAATCAAAGAGGTAATGCCTTTCTGGTACACCTTAAAATTTGACGGAAAAGCAAAAGCTGCAGTTATCACCGATCTCTATGCGCCAGCTAATCCGAGCGTGCCCATTGCTGAACCTCTGAGTGCGCTTCGCAATGCAGGATTTTCAATTATTCCAACCATCACAGATGGAACAGATAAATTAGTTCTAGCAGGCTTGCTTAAGTCCGCTACTTCAAGGGCTCAGATTATTTCTGCAATCATGAAACTGGTAACAACAAATAATTACGACGGTATAGACCTAGATTTCGAAGGATTTGCATTTGTGGATGGAAATACATCGTGGACCAGTACTGCGCCCTTATGGACGGCATTTGTAAAGGAACTTTCTGAAGCACTTCATTCTCAGCAGAAATTGTTATCAATCTCCACTCCTTATGTATTGAATCCAAATGACGCCCAGAAGGGGTATTACGTCTATGCCTGGGCAGCAGTTGCCTCCTATATAGATAAGTTGCGAATCATGACTTACGACTACTCTGTTTCAAAGGCAGGTCCACTCGGGCCGATCACTTGGGCTGAGCGCACCGTGCAATACGCAATTTCGATAATGCCTGCGTCAAAAGTCTTCGTTGGAGTTCCTGGATACGGTCGTGATTGGGTTACATCTGTATCTGGAATCTGTCCTTCGAATGTGGCCAATACAGTAAAAGTTGGAGCAAAAGCTGCGACATTTGTGATGCGAGATGCTGCTGCACTAGCGGCAACATATGGAGCCACCCCTGTCTACAACGAGCAATATGGTGAAATGTCTTTCACGTATCAAAAGATTTATAACGGCACCACCGATTCTGGCTTATCAACGTCGTGTACCGCATCGCGGACCGCCTGGTATCAAGATGCGAAGAGCTGGGCGCTACGAGCAGCTCTTGTTACCAAATATCGAATCGGCGGAATCACGGCATGGACTTTTGGAATGGAAGAACCTCTTGCGATGGAGTCCATCAGACAAGTAGCTAAAGAGATTGCTCCGGATCAAGTAAATATCGTGGCCTCCGTGGATAAATCAAATGTTGATTATGGAAATCCCATCACCATTCAAGCAACGGTTAAAATTAAAGATCAGACTCCACTCGCCAATGTTCCTGTCCGAATTGAAGGAAGGAGCCCAGGAGAAACCAATTGGAGACTTCTTGCGACCGATACATCGAATCTGAATGGAGTTATCGAAAAGCCACTTATTGTCGGAAAGAGCACATCCATTAGAATTTACTCGGAGCCGACGTGGGATCGAAGCGAAGGCGCAAGCACTGAGATTTCCGTGTCAGTCAATCGGCTACTTTCCATATCTGCACCAGGTACCGCCCGATCAAATGAAGCATTGACGATAACTGGACAGATTCGCCCAAGAATAGGTGGCGTGTATATCCAAGCTGCGAGCCTTGTTAATGGAACATGGAAGGAATTGGCACAACCCGTGGTCACCGATGCTCAAGGAACCTTCAGTATTAATCTCACCGGACAAATGCGTGGCGTACTTACATTGCGCCTAAACGTTGCAGCAGATGCTCAGTGGACGCAAGTGACTAGCCAAACTTTTAATATCATAATCCGATGATGGTAAAGACTGCCGACAAGATTGAAGAAGAGATTCGCGCAATCTTTTCAGGCGATACTCCGTGGGTCACCATTGTTTGGGATGATCCAGTGAATCTACAGACGTATGTTGTTTATGTTTTTATGGAGCTCTTTGGTTACTCCAAAGCCCGTGCCACCGAATTGATGCTCAAAGTCCATAATGAAGGTAAGGCAATTGTTTCAACAGGCAGTCGCGAAGAGATGGAGCACGATGTTGCTCGCCTCCATGAATATGGCTTATGGGCCACATTGCAACGCGGTGATCAGTTGTGAGTGCAACTGAAGGTTTTAAGCGCCACGGGGATCATTCATATGTTGCGCAATTCGCTGAGAGCGAGAAGGAAGTCCTCCTTAATCTGTGCGAACAGATTATTGAACTACTAGCTGAGCGCACAGATCACGGCCATGATGATCCACTAGCCGCAATGGTTGGTATTACATCCCATGACTCTCCACCGGAAGACGAAGTCTTGCATCGCTTGCTGCCAAATGCCTACGCGGATCAGGTTGATGCCTCTGAATTCCGGCGCTACACCGAAGCAACGCTACGTCAGAAGAAACAAGCGCATGCAATCTCAATGCGTATACATCTGAAAACTGCTGAGGATGGAACAGTCGATCTTGACCATGACAATGCGAATGCATGGCTTGGTGCGATTAACGATATTCGGTTAGCCCTTGGTGTCAGATTAAAAGTTGCGAGTAATTCGCAAGATGAGCTTGAACTTCTGGCACCGGATGATCCCTTGCGCGGTGTTTATGCAGTTTATACATGGTTAGGTTGGTTGCAAGAGTCCTTGTTAGATGCACTTATTGATGATGCAGTTGATGACGAAGAATCTCAACTTGGTAGCTCCTAATTTTTTATTACAAATCTAATACGTGTAGGATTGCGATATGTCACTAGAGATTCCTCGCGCATTTGTAGAGGCAATACTCGAACAATCTCGCGCTGAATATCCTGACGAATGTTGCGGGGTAATCCTTGGACCTGCTGGGTCGGGTCAAGCACTTCGCCACAAGCCAATGGCGAATGCAGCTCACTCACCTACTTTTTATGAGTTTGATCCGAAAGATCTCTTAGCGCTTTATCGTGAAGCTGATGATAACGATGAAGAAATCGTCGTCATTTATCACTCTCACACAGAGACAGAGGCGTATCCATCAAGGACTGATATTGCCTATGCCGGTGAACCGGGGGCACATTACGTCTTAGTCTCTACACGCAAAGAGATTGCACCTAGCACCGAATTTCGCTCTTTCCGCATCATTGATGGGGTAGTAACCGAAGAGCCAGTCTCGATTAGTGACTAATCCTCTCTGCGAGTAAATCTCAATTAGAGTTCATAGCGTTTTTTCGACATAATTACAGGTATGTCAATCGAAGTACGCATTCCAACAATTCTCCGCCCGTATACAAAAGATCAGAAATCTGTTGAAGCCGCAGGCGCGACACTTTCAGAAATCATCACCGATCTTGATTCACATTACGCAGGTCTAGGAGAACGTCTTCTCGAAAATGGTGCACTTCGACGCTTCATCAATGTTTATATCAATGATGAGGATGTGCGCTTCCTTGGTGGCTTAGAAGCACAGATTAAAGATGGGGATTCAATAACAATTTTGCCTGCTGTTGCTGGTGGCTAATTTTGGCGCGATACGACTCTCTCGAATCATCTGTAGGTAATACCCCTCTCATCGGTTTACCTCGTTTATCACCTGCACCCAATGTTCGTCTTTGGGCGAAGATGGAAGATCGCAATCCCACAGGATCAATCAAGGACCGCACAGCTATCTCTATGATCGAAGCAGCCGAACGCGATGGGTTGCTCAAGCCAGGATCAACGATTCTCGAACCCACAAGTGGAAATACTGGAATCTCACTCGCAATGGCGGCAAAGGTGCGTGGGTACAAACTCATCTGCGTCATGCCAGAGAACACCAGTCCCGAGCGACGCCAACTACTTGAAATGTGGGGTTCTGAAATCATTTCATCACCTGCTGCTGGTGGGTCTAATGAAGCTGTCCGGGTAGCAAAAGAAATCGCAGCCAAGAATCCTGATTATGTATTTCTCTATCAATATGGAAATCCTGCGAATACAGAGGCACATTACAAAGGTACCGGACCTGAATTATTTAAGGATCTTCCAACGATCACACATTTTGTTGCTGGATTAGGAACCACAGGAACCTTGATGGGAGCCGGACGATATCTCCGCGAGCAAAATCCTGATATTCAGATCATTGCAGCAGAGCCTCGATATGGAGAATTAGTTTATGGACTTCGAAATATTGATGAAGGATTTGTTCCTGAACTCTACGATGCAAGTGTTTTAACCCGCAGATTCTCAGTTGGAGCTGAAGATTCAGTTAAACGTGTTCGCGAGCTTCTTGAAGTAGAAGGAATATTCGCTGGAATATCTACGGGAGCGATTCTTCATGCAGCAGTGGCGATGGCAACTGAAGCAGTGCGCGATGGCCGCGATGCAGATATCGCATTTATTGTCTGCGATGCAGGCTGGAAGTACTTATCAACTGGTGTTTACGGCTCGCATATTGAAGAGGCAACCGAAGGGCTCGACGGCACACTTTGGGCTTAGCGCAAGTTAGACTTACTCCATGAGCAATGCACCAATCGGCATCTTCGATTCAGGTGTTGGTGGTCTCACTGTCGCTCGCTCAATTCTTGATCAACTTCCAAACGAATCCACTCTTTATATTGGCGATACCGCACGTGGCCCGTACGGACCACGTCCTTTGGCAGAAGTTCGTGACTTTGCACTCGAAACGCTCGACTTCCTAGTTGATCAAGGAGTCAAAGCCTTGGTTATTGCCTGCAATACCGCGAGTGCTGCAATGTTGCGAGATGCGCGCGAACGATATTCGGTGCCAGTCATTGAAGTTATTCAGCCAGCTGTTCGACGCGCTGTTGCAGCGACTCGTTCAGGAAAAATTGGTGTCATCGGAACTCGTGCCACTATTGATTCGAAAGCCTATATCGATGCATTTGCTGCTGCTCCACAGTTAAAGATTGAATCTATTGCCTGCCCTCTCTTCGTTGAATATGTTGAGCGAGGCGAGACCTCAGGGGCAGCAATTACAAAAGTGGCTCAGGAATATTTGCAGCCGATGATTGGTGCCGAGATCGATACTTTAGTTCTGGGCTGCACTCATTATCCGTTGCTCACCGGAGTAATTTCATATGTGATGGGTAATGAAGTCTCACTGGTTTCTAGTGCAGAAGAGACAGCCAAAGATTTATATCGAGTCCTTGTTGAAAATTCACTACTCCGCCAACCAACTTCTACAGAAGCTACACATAAGTTCTTGGCGACAGGAGATTCGATGGCTTTTGAACTCCTAGCACGACGTTTTCTAGGACCTGAAGTCGGTTCTGTCCAGCATCAAGATTTGTAATAGCGTTAGGTATCAACAAGGCTAAGAAAATGGGGCATGAAATGGCACGTAATGACGGACGCACAGTTGATCAACTTCGCGATATAAAGATAACTCGCGGCTGGCTAGATCATGCAGAAGGTTCCGTGCTCGTTGAATTTGGAAAGACTCGAGTTCTCTGTGTTGCATCCTTCACTCCCGGCGTTCCTCGCTGGCTTAAAGATTCAGGCAATGGTTGGGTAACTTCAGAGTATGCAATGTTGCCACGAGCAACACACACTCGCTCTGACCGTGAAAGTGTCAAAGGAAAGCTTGGCGGCCGCACGCAAGAGATTTCTAGACTTGTTGGACGTTCGCTCCGTGGAATCGTAGATATGAAAGAACTCGGCGAGAACACCATTGTTATTGACTGTGATGTTTTACAAGCAGATGGTGGAACTCGTACCGCTGCTATAACTGGAGCATACGTTGCACTTGCTGATGCAATTTCTTGGGCGCAGAAAGAGGGACATATTAAGTCTGGCGCTAAACCACTTGCTGATTCAGTTGCTGCAATCAGTGTTGGAATTATCGATCGCATCCCTATGCTCGATCTTTGCTATGAAGAAGATGTCAGAGCTGAAACGGATATGAATGTAGTGTGTTCTGGAGATGGCCGATTTATCGAAGTTCAAGGAACTGCAGAAGGCGCGCCATTTGATCGAGCGCTATTGGACTCACTTCTTAATCTCGCTGTTGCAGGGTGTGCAACGCTTACAAATCTTCAGAAGCAAGCACTTGCACAGTAATGCCATTTAAACTCTTACTTGCGACTCGGAATAAGGGGAAAATCACCGAGTTCCGTAGGATTCTTGATGCGGTCGCTCCTGGCGAAATAGAACTTGTAGGGCTCGACGAATTTCCAGAACTGCACGATGTTGTTGAAGACGGCGCAACATTTCAAGAGAATGCCTTGAAGAAGGCACGAGAAATGTCACGCGCGACAGGAATTCCCGCCATTGCAGATGACAGCGGTCTCTGCGTGGATGCACTTGGTGGAGATCCTGGAATTTATTCTGCTCGCTGGGCCGGAAGCCATGGAGATGATGCCGCAAATACGGCAAAGGTTTTAGATCAACTTCGAGATATTCCAGATGCGCAAAGAGGTGCCCATTTCTCCTGTGTAGCCGCGCTATATCTACCCGATGGACGAAGCCATTGTGAAGAGGCGCACTTTGATGGGTGGATTTTGCATGCGCCAGTTGGAAATCAGGGCTTTGGCTACGATCCAATCTTTCGGCCAGATGGATATGACCTCTCGAGCGCACAAATGAGCGCTGAAGAGAAGGATGCAATTAGCCATCGCGGAAAATCTCTGCGTGCAATAGCGCCTCATGTCATCACTTTGCTCAACTCCCTAGGTTAAACTTTTCCTATATTCCACCGTTTAACATCGTAAGCTTTATAGCATCAGTCAACTCAAGGAGATATATCGTGGCAGTGAAGAAAAAGTCAGCAGCGAAGAAAGCTGCACCCAAGAAAACAGTGAAGAAGGCTGCAAAGAAATCAGTAGCTAAGAAATCTCCAGCGAAAAAGACCGCTGCCAAGAAGAGCTCGGCCAAGAAGGCGGTCGCCAAGAAGGCAGTAGCGCGTAAGAAGACTGTTACCAAGAAAGCAGTTAAGAAGTCAGCGGTTAAGAAGTCAGCCACAACAAATTTTGTAGTCCCACCAGTTCCTACAACAGGCAGCGCGCGAGCAAACATTTCAACAACTCCTGCGCCAGCAGCTAAAGCAGCTCCAACTCCTTCTGCAAAGCCTTCAGCAGCACCTCGCCAAGGTTCTTCTTCGAAGGTTCTCTTAGCTGTTCTGATCGGAGTCGTCGCTCTTGGAGCGATTGTGATTTCTGGTGGAAATAAAAAAGACGATAACTCAACTGCAACGCCAACATCAAGTGAGTCAGCAGCACCTACGGATACAGCTTCGGCTACTCCAGAGGCAACTGCTACTACGACCGATGCAGTTTCAGGCGAAGCTCCTTCACGATTTATTGGAAATTGGAAAGATAGCTCGAAATCAACAATGGTCATTACATGGAAGGCACCTGCCGGCGATGTAACAGGCTACAAAGTTGAAACTCGCTCAAATATGGGTGATTGGAACGTTGTCTCAGAAGTTTCACCGACAACTCTTTCTGCAGAGTTTGCAAAGGGCTCTGAAGATGGATCAACTTCATTCCGCGTCACTGCAGTCTATGCAGATGGTTCACTCGGAGTTGCAAAGGCATTCGGCTTTGCAGGTCAATTCGAATAATAAGTTCTAGTGAGAACCCCGTCCAATCTGGGCGGGGTTTTTTCTATAGATGCTCTGCGATAGCTGATACATATACCTGAACACCAGTTGGAACTAGATGAACTCCATCGGGTGCAAAGTATTCAGGGTGGCCTTCTGAAATAGCGTTCCAATCAATTACAGTGATTCTCGAATATTTCTGCGCAATTTCGGCGACGAGAGCGTTATTTCCTTCTCGCCATGGGCGAGGAACTGCGGTGTTTACAACAATTATTTTTGGTTGATCTTTAACTGCCTCAAAAATAGATGTCACCTGATCTCGCGTGAGCACATTGTTATTTCCAATGTCGAAAATCACGGTTGAGTCTTTAACTTGATACTTGTCATGGAGGATCACATCCAAGAGCTCTGGAGCTTGGCGTCCGATTCGTGCATTGATAAGGGCGATTGGATGGCTGTCCCCAAGAACAGAACGAATGCCAAGGATTACAGAATCTCCTGTGACCCACAGGCCATTAGTTGGCGCATCAGAGATCAACGCTGGGGGATTAGTCAGCGATTTTTCTAGGATTGCGCGTTCCTTATTTGCAACAGAGATTGCACGAACGCTCACAAGCGAAGCAATGACTAAAACGGAAGCGATAACAATGGCAAAGATGCGAGTTTGAAGATTTCTATCACGCTTGGTTCGGTATTTAAGACCCTTAAACCAATATTGAATTACGCCACGACGAATTGGCAACTCGATGTAGCGCAGCGAGATATCACTGAGTGCGAAGACAATGAGAATCCGTAGCGCGTAAAGAGCCCAAGCGTTACCAGCGAGATCCACGGATGGGCGAGTGACTTGAAAAATAACCCAATGCCACAGATATATTGCATATGAACGTTCGCCAATCCAGAGCAGGACAGGATGCTGTAGAACTGGAGCAAATCTAGAAGCTGGATGCACAACAGACATGATTATTGCGGCGCCAAATATTCCTGCGAGCGGAAAAGCAATTTTATAGAGCGTTGGTTGGGTTTCATCAATCAGTAGAAATGCAGCAAGAATTCCTACGAAGCCAAAGATTCCAATCCCATCAATAAAATCTTGAGCTTGCTTTGTTACATGCACAGTGAAATTCTGTGGAATCCAACTTACGGCAAGTGCGGCACCTAGAAATAGCCCGATGCTATGAGTGTCGGTACCAAAATACACATGACTCACCTTCGATGAATTCGAGGCATCGAGTGAGAAAGAAAGTAGCAGTAGAGCAATACCAGAGGCTGCAGCGATGACAAGTGATGCCGCAGGAATAACCTTTTTACCAAAGCGCTTGAGGATGAAATACAGAATAAGTGGCCAGATAAGATAGAACTGAGCCTCAACGGCAAGTGACCAAGTGTGCTGAAGAAGAGGCGGTCTTCCGATACTTTCAAAGTAATCCTGGTGGTGTGCAACGAGCCACCAATTCATGGTTCCGGTAAGCGAAAAGGGCGTATCCGTTAATAACCTTTTTATAGTGTCCGGTGCCCAAATTCCGATTGCAATGGTGGTTGAAATCAACATAAAGAGCAGTGCTGGCAGCAAGCGCCGTACTCTGGCTATATAGAAGCCGCGAAGATCAAGTCCACCGCTCTGTGCAATTGAGTCAAGAAGCAGGCGGGTAATGACATATCCGGAAATAACAAAGAAGAGATCAACACCGAGAAACCCGCCTGGAATCCAAGAAAATCCCAAGTGGTAAAACATCACTGCGATTACTGCGATGGCACGTAATCCATCGATTGCAGGTATGTACTGGATACCGCGCTTGGTAACCATCGGTCTTACTTACGCTTTGCTGGTTTTTTCTTCGTTGTTTTCTTCGGCGCAGCAATCGCGGTACGTGTTCGCTTACTTTCAACTCTAATCGGCTGTGACTTTTTCACAGTGCCATCTTCATTGAGAGAGTTATCGACAACTTCTTGCATTTTTGTGAGTCGGGCAAATGCGGTATTCAGTTTTTCACGAGACTGTGCAATTGCAGCTTCTGCCGCAGATAACGCTGAAGTCTGGCTGCGATAGAGGCGCTCTGATTCGGAGATGATGTCTGCAAGCCAGGCGCGGTATTCGACCACATTATCCGCAGCATCTGCGATAACTCGTTCAGCTTCGCGACGAGCAGCCTGTGCCAGAGCCGATGCTTCTCGTTTCTTTACATCAATAATTGAATCGCCCTGGCGACTTGCATCTCGAATTATTTCTGCTGCTTCAGCTTCTGCAGTAGAGATGTATTTGCGCCCACGTGACTCAGCTCCTGCAAGAATGCTTCGCGCCTTATTTTCTGCAGCGTCAAGAGTGTCTTTCGCGCTCCGCGTTGTATCCGCAATGATTCGCTCTGATGCACTATGAGCTTTTGCTTCACGGGCCTGAGCCGATTTAATCATCGACATTGCGGTTTCAGTTGCAAGAATTTCAAATTCTTCTCGACTTAAAGCTGTGATATCTCGACGTGAGCGAAGATCTGCAAGCTGTGATTCCAAATTGCGAATACGATCGACAGGATTAGCTAAAGGTGCTCGCTCATCTTCTTCGCGAAAACCTACCCAGCTGCGAAACTTCTTTTCTGCCATCGTAAGACTCTCAATCGATTTCGTGGAATTGCTATATCTAGAGCCCAAGATTAGGGCATTAGGCTACTTTCGGTAAATGGCGAAAGAGACCGCCAGATACTGAGAAATCCATGCGGCGAGGACGAAGATATGGAAGAGCTCATGAAAGCCAAAGTACTTCGCATAGCGCCCAGGTAATTTGAGAGCGTAAAAAATTGCACCGATTGAATAAAGCAAGCCGCCGATGATGATGGGAAGTAAAACCCAGAGACCACCCTCTTTATAGAGCTGAGGCGTATAAATGATCGCTACCCATCCCAAGAGCAAATAGTTGGCGACATAAAGCCACCTCGGTGCACCGACCCAAAAGATTCGAAGCGCGACTCCGATAAGTGCACCCGTCCAGACAACTGCAAGAAGCATATTTCGATCATGAGGATTGAGTAGCGCCACAGCAAATGGTGTGTAAGAACCTGCAATCAGCAGATTTATATTTGCGTGATCCCAGCGTCTCCATATCTTCTTCTTAGCGGGAATCCAAGGAACCCGGTGATAAATCGCAGAGACGCTAAAGAGCATGATTGCAGTGATTGAGTAAAGAGCAACGGCAAACTTAAATGACTCGCGGCTGAGTATGAATAAAACAAGTGAGGCAATAATGACAACTGGCGTCGCACCCAGATGGAACCAACCACGCAATTTTGGTGGGGTCTGAATAGGTGCTGTGCTCATTTAGCTAGCCTAATCGTTTCTGAGGTTTCGGACAGAGGGAACTAGTAACGAGGCCAAAGCGGCGATAAAAGTCATTGCTCCAGTGATGAAGAGGATTTTGTCTACTCCAAAATGTATTGCAAGTGGACCTGCCGCAAGGATTCCAAGTGGTGCGATTCCGTAAGAGCCCAATGCGTCATAAGAACTGACGCGCGAGTATGACTCTTCGGGTATGTGGCTCTGAAGTGATGTGTTCCATGTGACCATGAATACCTCAAGACTGATTCCCGAAAAAATTGCGGCAAGAACTGTAACTGGCAGGGGAAGAGCAAATGCCAAACTGAAATCCCACAGCGCTGATACCGCTATTAGAACCATTGCGAGATAAAGTGGTCTGGCGATCTTTACTTTGAGAATCCAAATTCCACCGAGCAACATTCCTGCAGAAAGCCCAGCCAAGTTGTATGACCACTGCTTGGGACCATTTAATGGGTCGCTGAAATTCAGTGGCCCTAAGACAGAGAGCATGGATTCAAATGCCATGTTAATCAGAGCAAAGGAAAGCACCATCGCGATAACCCACGAGCGAGAGATAAATTCTTTCCATCCAATAATTAGGTCATGAAGAATCCCTGGACTCGCTTCTTTGATTTTTCCAATAATAGGAAGGTTCCAGACGATGGCACCTGCAATAAAAAAAGAGATTGCATCAACTAAAAGTCCCCAGCCTGACCCAACAGATACAACGAGCAACCCTCCCAATAAGGTGCCGATGATGTAACCAATATTTGTCATCAATCCGATAATTGCATTTCCTTGTTGCAATTTCTCTTTCGGAAGGATTTCTGGAAGCACTCCAGACATCGCCGGCCACCAGATTGCATTGAGAATTCCGAAAATTCCACCCATGAGTGCGAGCAACCAGGTACTAGAAAATCCTGCAATAAGTGAGAGCGCACTTGTAGCTGCAAGGAAACTTCCAATCATGTCGCTTCCACCGACTAACCGGTTTCGTTGAAAACGATCTGCGATTACGCCGCCAAAGAGCATGAAGGTAAGCAGGGGAATAAAACGTGCGGCCATCACAATTGAAAGATCTTTGCCGGTGGCGCCAGGCAAGCTAAGAACGCCGTAGGCAAGTGCGATAGGTGAGATGCCATTTCCGACATTTGAGATAAAGCGAGAGATCGCTAAGCCCGAAAACCCACGATGGCTACGAAGGTCCTTCAACTGACTGAGCACGGCATAAGAGTAAGTCATGGCAGGAATGTCCGAATTCGCCCGATATTTCTATGAAATTTCAGGAAAAATCTCACAAAATCTTAACTTTGGGAGTGCAAATCCTTCGCAGGAAGCGCACACTTTCTCTTGTCGGCGATCACTGAGGCTCCTCGAGGACTTCATGGGTTTGCTGAACTTTCGAATCAACCGATTCGCACTGATATAGCACTCACGGAGGCTTAATTGATGTCAGTAACACTCAACAGCAACCAATGGAACCTTGTTTATAACATCTTTTCATTCGGCTTGATCTCAATGCTCGCATGCACTGTGTATACCCTCGTATCACAGTCACGAGTTCTACCTAAGTACCGCCATGCTCTAGTGATGTCATCAATGGTTACATTTATTGCTCGCTACCACTACTTCCA
>WLME01000130.1 GCA_009700365.1 Actinomycetota bacterium
GTTTGTGAAGTCACCGGTAGACGATGGCGATATTCCTCGATTACTCCACGCCACTGATGAGCGCCAGTCTTCTTTGAGAAGAAACTCATTAGGCGATTGCTCCTTCTACCCGGATAACGCTTGAAATTTTTGTCACGATATCCATCTTCTTCAGCGCCTCAACAGTTGCCTTGAGTTCACCTTCTGTTGCGCGGTGGGTAACAATGATGAGTTCGGCATCCTCATGACGACCATTTTGATCTACCGTCTGGATGGAAACACCTTGATCTGCAAATACCTTGGCAATCGCGGCCAATACACCAGATTTATCCTCAACTTCGAGGCGAATCAGAAACTTAGTTTTTGTCGTTTCAATCGCAGCAATATCGTGATCTGCGTAGTCGGTTTCGCGCTGGCCAATGGAGTTCAGCGCAATATGTCGAGAAACAGCAACAACATCACCCAAAATTGCCGAAGCAGTTGGTTGACCGCCGGCTCCGCGACCGTAGAACATAAGTGGCCCCGCAGATTCTGCTTCAACAAAAACTGCATTAAATGCATCGCGAACGGAGGCAAGTGGATGGCTCTTATCAATCATCACGGGATGAACTCGAACAGAAATTTCATCAGCAGGTGTTAGCTCTGCAATTGCAAGCAACTTAATGACGTGATCCATCGACTTCGCGATGGCAACATCTTCAAGCGTTATCTTGGAGATTCCTTCGCGATAAACGTCGTCAACAGTTACTCGAGTGTGGAAAGCAAGACCCGAGAGAATTGCTGCCTTTGCAGCGGCATCGAAACCTTCAATATCGGCAGTTGGGTCTGCTTCGGCGTAACCGAGCGCCTGCGCCTCTTTGAGTACATCTTCAAATTCACGATTATCTTCGTGCATCTTTGTCAGAATGTAATTTGTGGTGCCGTTAACGATTCCCATTAAGCGAGTAACGAAATCGCCAGCAAGTGAGTCGCGAAGTGGTCGAATAATGGGAATAGCGCCCGCCACTGATGCTTCGTAATAAATATCTTCACCCTTGGCATATGCGGCTGTAAATAAGTCTGCTCCATGACTTGCAAGCAAAGCTTTGTTAGCGGTCACTATCGATTTACGATTGTTAATTGCTGTCATTGCGAGTTCGCGTGCAGGTTCAATGCCGCCCATAACTTCAATAATTAAATCAATTTCTGGATCATTTACGATTGAGAACGGATCAGTTGTAAATAGCGCAGGGTCGAGACCTGGGTAATCCTTAATCGTGCGTACTGCGATACGTGTGAGTTCGATTTTCACACCGGCGCGAGTCGAGAGCTCGGCAGTATCTTCAAGGAGCAGCCGGGCAACTTGGCTTCCGACTACGCCACAGCCGAGCATGCCAACGCGAACTGGTTTATCTGCAGGGCTCATATACCTATTCTTTCACATCAAGTGCGAGTAGGTCTGCCTCATTTTCTCGACGGACAATTACACGGGCTTTTCCATCTTTTACTGCAACAACAGGTGGTCGTGGCACATGATTGTAATTACTGGCCATGCTTCGGCCATAGGCACCAGTTGCTGGAGTGGCTATCAGATCACCTGGCGCAATATCTGATGGAAGTTGAATTTCATTAATAATAATGTCGCCAGTTTCGCAATGCTTTCCGACTAATCGAGTCAGCGTCAGCGGTGCACTAGATATTCGCTGAGCGATAACTGCAGTGTATTGAGCATCATAAAGAGCGGTCCGTGCGTTATCACTCATTCCACCATCGACTGAAACATATGTGCGAACTTTTCCACCTTCGATAACTACATCTTTCACAGTTCCGACTTCATATAAAGTGAACATGGTTGGTCCAACAATATTGCGCCCGGGTTCAAGTGAGATTGTAGGGATCGCAAGATTCTTTTCTGCGCAAACTTTTTTAAGCGCTGCGTGAATCTGTGGAAGAACATCCGATGGCTCGACAGTAATGTCACCTTCTATATATGCAATTCCAAATCCCCCACCCAAATCCAATTCGGGAAGTTCGATGCCGAATGCATCTCGGTACTTAGCCATAAATCCAACAAGTCGTTCGGTAGCAATTTCATGTGCTTCGGAACCAAAAATTTGCGACCCTATATGGCAATGAACTCCGCGCAGTTCGAGTTGCGGGTGTGTAGCAACTGCTTCAGCAGCATCCCACGCAGCGCCGGATGCAATTGAAAATCCAAATTTCACATCTTCGTGTGCCGTCGAAATTTTCTCGTGGGTATGGGCTTCAATACCTGGCGTTAGTCGAAGCATGACTGCCTGGCGTTTTCCAGCCTTCTGTGCAGCTGCTGCTACCCGCTCTATCTCGATGAGTGAATCAATAACAATTGTTCTTACGCCGACTGATACCGCGCGATCAATTTCAGCTACTGATTTATTGTTACCGTGAAGCTCTATTTTCTCAGGACTGATTCCACCCGCAAGTGCGACTGCGAGTTCTCCCCCAGTGCAGACATCGATTCCAATTCCGATCTCTGCAATCCATTGAGCTACAGCAGTACAAATAAAGGATTTTGCTGCGTAGAAAATAGTTCCGGCATTTGGCCCGAACTCAGACTCCAAAGATCTCTGCCAGGAGATTGCTCGCGAACGAAATGCTTCTTCATCTAGGAAGAACGAAGGTGTTCCAAATTCTTTTCCTAGTTGAGCAGCTGAAATACCTGAAAGGGTGAGTACACCAGTTTGGAGTGACACATTCTTAGACCACATCAGATTCGACATCGTTACATCCTCTCCGGTGCAGAAACACCAAGAAGTTCTAAACCATTTGCTAAGACTTGCATTGTTGCAGCGCACAGTGCGGCGCGAGCGGAGTGAATAGGTGCAGGAGTTTCGTCACCCAATGGCATAACTCGGCAATCTGCATAAAAACCGTGATAGACGCCAGCGAGTTCTTCAAGGTATCGAGCAACGCGATGTGGTTCGCGGAATTCAGCGGCGCTTGCAACAACGCTTGGATATTCAGCAAGTGCGCCCAGCAACTCATTCTCGCGATCATGGCTTAATTGAGAAGGATCGAATGCAGATAGGTCTGATGAAATTCCAAGCACCTGAGTATTTCGAAGCACGCCAGCAATACGTGCGTGTGCATACTGCACGTAATAGACAGGGTTCTCATTGGTATTACGACGCAAGATATCGATATCCATCACCATAGGTGTATTTACTGGGTAACGAATCAAGGTGTATCGAGCAGCATCGACACCCACTTTTTCAACGAGCTCTTCGAGAGTAATGATTGTGCCAGCGCGCTTTGAGAGCTTGAGCTCTTCGCCGCCTTCCATA
>WLME01000131.1 GCA_009700365.1 Actinomycetota bacterium
CGTAGAGTTAGAACGCGTTCGTGAAACAAACAATCTACGAAGCAGGTAACCTAAAGGGGCATTCACGGTTAACGGATAGTTAACGATGAGTGAAGCCTCAACTGCGCAACTTGCCAGACTTTTTAGCCGAATCGACCAGTTACGTAATTTTCAGTGCGCTGATCTCGAGGGCGAGAGAAAATTTCGTTGGTTGGTCCTACTTCAATCATCTGCCCAGGGCCGCCATCAGATAAGAAGAAGGCGGTGTAATCAGAGACTCGAGCTGCCTGCTGCATATTGTGGGTAACAATGACGATGGTCATCGACTTAGATAACTGTGAAATAGTCTCTTCGATTCGAAGAGTCGAACCTGGATCTAGCGCCGAACATGGCTCATCCATCAATAAGACTTTTGGCTTTACCGCGAGCGCGCGAGCAATGCAGAGGCGCTGCTGCTGGCCGCCTGAGAGACCACCTGCGTGCGCACTGAGGCGATCTTTAACCTCAGTCCATAGCCCCGCGCGAGTGAGGCACTCTTCGAGCAGATCTTCGTGGTTATCTACCTTGAGTTGAGCAAGCTTGAGACCTGAGAGAACGTTTTCACCAATAGTCATGGATGGAAATGGATTTGGTTTTTGGAAGACCATTCCAATTTGCAAACGAATCTTTGTGACATCGATTCCTGGCTCATAAATATCTTTTCCGTCGAGAAGTACCTGACCAGCCATCGATGTGTGAGGGATGAATTCGTGCATACGATTGAGTGTGCGAATGAAGGTCGACTTTCCGCAACCAGATGGGCCAATCAGCGCTGTTACTGTGCCAGCAGAGAAGTCGAGTGAAACATCTTCAAGAGCGTGATGCTTATCAAACCATGCATGTACGCCGCGTGCTTCAAGGCCAGTACCCATTGGCGTTGTACCGGCAACCTTTCGCTCTGCTCGCTGTGCGGCGACGTCAGATAGCGAGGAAGGTTTGGTGTTTTGGCTGTCGCTCATGTGCGTTCCATTCTGAGTTGTTTGACTTGCTATTTCCATATCAGTTTCTCTGCTTACTTCTTTGGTGACTTTGCGCCAAATGCTCGTGCAAGCACGAACATAATGAGTACCACAATTAAAAGCACAAGGATTGCCGACCATGCGCGCTGGATTGACTCTGGGGTGCCACCCAGGAGGCCAGCCCAGACAACGGTTGGAATTGTTCCTTGATCGCCTTTGAATGGGTTGAAATTGTAAGAGTCAAAGACGCCCACTGTGAAGAGCAACGGTGCAGTCTCACCGGCAATGCGCGCGACTCCAAGAATAGTTGCAGTAATTAAGCCGCTGCGTGCTGCAGGGACAACAACGAGGGCAACTGTCTTCCATTGGGTTGCACCCATTGCAAGACCTGCTTCGCGCAAATCACGAGGAACTAAATTGAGAACTTCTTGGGCAGTTCGAGTCACGGTTGGAACCATCAAGATTGTGAGTGCGAGTCCGCCAAGGAATGCTGATGAGCGAAGTGGGGTATTCAGAATTATTGCTGCATAAATGAAGAGACCTGCAACTACGGATGGCACACCTGACATCGCTTGCACTAAAAATTGAATAAGGCCGGTGGCCTTCCCTTTAATTTCAGTAAGGTAGAGAGCGGTCAAGATTCCCATTGGGACCGAGATGATGATTGCAATGGCAATAAGCATCAGTGTTCCGAGAATCGCGTGGAGAATTCCGCCCTTACCTATGGGATCAAAGAGGGAGGCCTGACGCATATTCTCAGTAAAGAATGCAAGGTTAAATCCCTTAAGTCCACGAGAAAGTGTCGCCCATAAAATTGAGAAGACTGCCATCGAAACAATTACTGCTCCGAGAAGTGTGATTTTTTCTGCAAGTCCATCGCGCACGCCCTTCGCGCCCTTCTTGCGAATGATGAATAAGGAATCTACGATAAACCACGCGATAAAGAAGAGCGCGAAGTATGCGAGCTTTCCTTTCATAGGAGTGATCGCAACAATCAGTACCGAAGTGAGCGCGGAAATCAAGACTGAAAGTGCTGTCATTGCACGATCCATCGGAGATGCCGCCCAGGGCCTGGTCTGTTTTACCTGTGTTGTAGACATTTTATCGACCTGACTTAACTGTCTTATTGACGACAATGTTTGCTAAGAAATTCACGAGAAGCGTAAGAATAAATAGAACTAAACCAGCTGCCATAAGTGCGCCGATTTCAGCGCGCCCTGCTTCACCCCACTTTTGAATAATCATGGATGCAACGTTTCCACCCTGAGTAAAGAGGATTTGGAAGTTTGAACGGAAGACAATATTGAGAACTGAGAACACTGCAACGGTCTCGCCAAATGCTCGCCCGAGACCGAGCATTGATCCGCCGACAACGCCACCCGCTCCGAAGGGAAGTACTACGGCGCGGATCATTCCCCATTTAGTCGCACCAAGAGCGTACGCGGCTTGAACTCGATCCAGAGGAGTCTGTGAAAAGACTTCGCGTGAGACCGAAGTGATGATTGGAATAATCATGATTGAAAGAACAATGCCGGCGATAAAAGGTGAACGTGAAAAAATTGGTTGAGGGACGTCAAAAATGTAGATCCAACCAAGCCATTTGTGAATTAACTTTGCCCAATACTCAGCCATTGGCATCAAGACAAAGAATCCCCAGAGTCCATAAAGGATTGATGGAAATGCGGCCATGAGATCGACAATCGTGACAAGGATCTTTTTAATGCCTTCTGGTGCATAAAATGTAAGGAAGAGCGCAGTTAGAACTGATAAAGGAACTGCGATGAAAAGAGCAACGAATGCAATTACTACGGTTCCGACTAACATGGCCTGCAATCCAAAAACATCAACTTCTTTTCCTGCTGCATCTTGCGTTACAGACCATTCGAAGTGAGTGATGAATCCAAAGCCTTGCTCTTTGAGAGTCGTAAATCCTTTGAGCAATAGGAATATTGCAATCAAGGAGAGGATGATCAGAGCAGAAAAGCTAAAAGCGGTAACAATCGCACGGAAGATTTGGTCTGACACCCGAGGTTTAGTGGTGATGACGCGTGGTGCAGGCGTGGTCTTAGCTGGCGCTGTTGCAGACATGGTCGGAATCCTCCAATGTTCTCCTTTACAAAGGAAGCCACTTTGGTGAACAGAAGGTGAACGCAGGCTGAATTTCCCCGTTTTGAGAGCCCCATCTAAGGTGTGCACATGGCCGCTGAACTCCCACACCTGATCTGGATAGATTGCGAAATGACTGGGCTCGATTTAACGACCGATGCGATGGTTGAAATC
>WLME01000132.1 GCA_009700365.1 Actinomycetota bacterium
GTAACCCGTGCGGCAAAAGTTATATTCGGCCCTGCCGCACGACCTCTGCCACAATTAGCAATCACTGTCGACGCGGATGGATATATCGTTGCACAGCAACCATTTACTGAACCTGTAGGACCTAGCTTCTGGGAGCGCTCATCATGACAGCACGCGAAAGAAGCGCCGGTAACGTCGCAGGATATGTAGACGATCGCACGGGTGCAGCAAAGTGGATGAAGAAGAACCTCACTAAGGTTTTTCCCGATCACTGGTCTTTCTTACTTGGTGAAATTTGCCTTTACTCATTCATCATTCTTCTCCTCTCGGGAACATTCCTAACATTCTGGTTTGACCCTTCTCAGCGTGAAGTAATTTATGAAGGAACGTACGCACCTCTTGAAGGTCTGAAGATGTCGGCAGCCTATGCATCTACTCTCGATATCTCATTTGAGGTTCGCGGCGGTCTTTTGATGCGCCAGATTCACCATTGGGCTGCGCTCATTTTCATGGTGGGCATCGTCGTTCACTTGCTTCGCGTCTACTTCACAGGCGCTTTCCGTAAGCCGCGTGAATTCAACTGGATTATTGGAGTTGGACTATTAACACTGGGAATCGTTGAAGGATTCCTAGGTTATTCATTGCCAGATGATCTCTTGTCAGGTACAGGTATCAGAATCGCGGAAGCTATTATTCAAGCGCTCCCCCTTGTTGGTTCTTACATTGCTTTCTTTGCCTTCGGTGGAGCATTCCCAGGTGAAGCATTCATTCCACGTATCTACACTGTTCACGTTCTCTTGCTGCCTGGAATCTTCCTGGCGTTAATCACAGTTCACTTGATGTTGGTCTGGTATCAGAAGCACACACAATTTCCTGGACCAGGACGAACAGAGAAGAATGTTGTCGGATACCCACTCATGCCTGTCTATATGGCAAAAGCTGGTGGATTCTTCTTTATCGTCTTCGGAGTTACAGCTTTCTTAGGTGCTGTCGCATCTATCAATCCAATTTGGTTATACGGACCGTATACGCCAGGACAGATTTCGGCGGGATCACAACCAGACTGGTACATGGGATGGCTTGATGGATTGGTACGTATGGCACCGCCCATTGAAACTCACGCCTTTGGACATACGATTTCCTGGAACATTCTTATTCCGGGTCTGATATTGCCGGGGATCATGTTTACAGGTTTGGCTCTCTACCCATTTATCGAAAGCTGGGCAACTGGAGATAAGCGCGAGCACCACCTGTTGGATCGTCCGCGTAATACGCCTAACCGCACCGCTATTGGGGTTATGGCCCTTACATTCACAATGGTCTCGCTCCTCAACGGCGGTAACGACATTATTGCGACAACTTTCCATCTCACCATCAATCAGATGATGTGGTTCTCTCGAATTGGAATTCTCGTACTTCCTCCGATCGCCTTCGTTATCACGAAGCGAATCTGTCTTTCATTGCAACGCGCAGATCGCGATTTAGTCTTGCACGGACGCGAAACTGGTCGATTGGTACGTATGCCAAGCGGTGAGTTCATCGAGGTGCACGAGCCAATTTCTGCTGAGAAAGCATGGCTACTTACTTCACATGAACAGATTGCACCTCTTGAACTTCCAGAGTCAGATGGTTCTGGTGTTCGTCATCCCAAAGTGCTTTCAACAAAGCTTCGCAACCGTATCTCTCGAGCTACTGCAGTTGCTGTTCCAAAGGCAACAGAGACAGAGCGTCGCGAGTTAGAAGGCCATCACTAATCTAAAGTTTACGCAATTAATTTTGCGGGAAACCTAGGTTGATACCGCCATGGCTTGGATCAAGCCATCTGCTTGTAACAACTTTGCCACGAGTGAAGAAGTGGAATCCTTCACTTCCGTGCGCATGTGTGTCTCCAAAGAGGGATGCTTTCCAGCCACCGAATGAATAGTAAGCAGCAGGAACTGGAATAGGTACATTAATTCCGATCATTCCAACTTGAATTTCGTTTTGGAAACGACGTGCTGCTCCCCCATCATTGGTAAAGATTGCAGTTCCGTTTCCATAGATGTGCCCGTTGATGAGGTTGACGCCTTCTTCATATGACTTTACTCGCACGACGCTCAGAACCGGCCCGAAAATTTCATCGGTGTAGATACTCATTTCTGGTTTTACATTATCGAAAAGAGTAGGCCCGAGCCAGAATCCATTGGCTTCTCCATTAACTTTCGGGTTACGCCCATCGACAACAACAGTCGCACCTTCGCGTACTCCTGCATCTACATACTGTGCGACCTTATCTCGATGAACACGTGTAACCAGCGGGCCCATATCCGAACCTTTAGCTCCATCACCGGTGCTGAGTTTGAGCATTCGCTCCTTTATCTTTGCAATGATTGCATCAGCAACTGGTTCAACTGCAACAAGAACTGAAATAGCCATACACCGCTCACCTGCGGAGCCAAACCCAGCGTTAACAGCTGCATCGGCGGCCAAATCTAAATCTGCATCTGGCAAGACCAGCATGTGATTCTTTGCGCCGCCAAGCGCCTGAACGCGCTTGCCATTTTTAGTGGAGGTTTCATAAATATAGCGAGCGATGGGAGTTGAGCCGACAAAGGAGATGGAGGCAATGCCAGGATGAGAGAGCATCGCATCTACGACAACTTTATCTCCGTGTACGACATTGAAAACACCGTCCGGTAGCCCTGCATCCTTCCACATTTGCGCAACCAACATCGATGCAGATGGATCTTTCTCGGAAGGTTTAATAATTACCGCATTACCTGCAGCTATGGCCACAGGAAAGAACCACATCGGAACCATCGCAGGAAAGTTAAATGGGGAAATTATCCCTACGACCCCGAGAGGCTGGCGAATTGAGTAGACATCGATTCCATTCGAAACACCTTCAGAGTAACCACCCTTTAATAGATGTGGCAGGCCACAAGCAAACTCAACTACTTCAAGGCCGCGGGTAACTTCACCGAGTGCATCACTGAGAACTTTGCCATGTTCGGCAGTGATAACTGCAGCTAACTCCTCTTTGCGGGCGTTGAGAATTTCACGAAAGGCAAAAAGTGTCTGCACGCGTTTAGTCAGTGATGTCTGCGCCCATCCCTTTGAAGCTTGTTGAGCGGCTTTAACTGCTTCGTCGAGAACTTCTGGTGTAGCAAAAGCCACATTGGCAGTTACTGCA
>WLME01000133.1 GCA_009700365.1 Actinomycetota bacterium
AACTCTACGAAAGGCAGACAATGCGTATTTCTTCAATTTCAAAGGTAGCAATTCTTGCTACAGCAGCAGTGGTTGCAATTACACCTTCAGCTGTTGCTTATGACCTCACTTCAGCAGGTGCTACATCAGTTTCAACATTCCTAGATAAGTGCAAGGTTGATTATCAGAAGGCAACTGGCGACACACTTTCACATGCTGGTGGCGGATCAGGTGCTGGAAAGACAGCAATCAACGCTGGCACAAAAGATATGGCGTTCTCTGACTCAGCGAACACAACTGCACCAGCTGGCGTATTTCACATCCCAGCCGCTGTATGGCCAATCGGAATTGCATACAACCTCAATAACTCAGCAACAAAGCCACTTCAGCTTTCAGTAACAACAATTGCAAAGATTTTCTCAGGCCAAATCACTCGTTGGAATGATCCAGCAATCGTTGCAGATACTCAGCGCGCTCGTTCGATTCCTGTTTACAAGGTAAGCGGAGGAAAGAACGTACTGGATGCTAAGGGCGCACCTGTAGTAGATCACTACCGTACTCTTACAATCCCAATGACAATGCCTAATAAGCCAATCACTGTTATCTATCGTGGTTCAACATCAGGTACAACAAATAACTTCACATCAGCTCTTGCTGGCGTTGCTCCAACTGTTTGGACAAAAGCTGGAAACGACTCATTCGTTACATCGAACCCACTTGATGTATCAACTCGTCCCGGAATCTTCCAAGCTGCTTCAGGATCAGATGGCGTAGCAGCTCTTGCAGCTAAGCAGAAGTACTCAATCGCATACATCGAAACTGGCTTTATCTCAGCTAACCCAGCTCTCAAAGCTGCTGTTGTAATCAACAACGCTGGTAAGACTGTAAACCCAGATGTTTCTGGTGCGCAGGCAATGTTCGCAGTGTCAACACTTGATGCAGCAACTGGCCTAATCAAGTGGAACTATGCGACAACAGATGCTGACGCATATCCATTCACAGCTGGTACATATGCAATGGTTAAGTCGAACTACGGTAAGGCAGATCTTGCAGCAGCAGTTAAGAAGCAAGTTGAATACATGGCATTTAACTGCTCAACAACTGTTACAAACCAGGGAATGATTCCAATTGCTAAGACTTCTCCTCTTGGTAAGGCAATCCTTAATCTCACAGCAAAGATCGGCTAACTCAGTTAGTTAGAATCTCTAAGTAAAAGAACCCGGGTCAGAAATGGTCCGGGTTCTTTGCTGTGTAAGGGTTTTCCAGTCAAAGCGCGCCTGGCAGGAATCGAACCTGCGACCTACCGCTTAGAAGGCGGTTGCTCTATCCGACTGAGCTACAGGCGCCTGCAGGGTCGTGTGATGCAATTGTAACCAGTAAGCCAAACTCCTTAGTAAGGTTGCTCCCTATGGCTGAGTTCATTTACACGATGAAGAAGGCGCGAAAAGCGCATGGCGAAAAGGTAATTCTCGACGACGTAACGTTGATGTTCCTTCCGGGCGCAAAGATTGGCGTTGTTGGTCCAAACGGTGCAGGTAAATCTACGGTCTTGCAGATCATGGCTGGATTACAACAACCCTCAAATGGTGAGGCATATCTATCACCTGGATACACAGTCGGAATCTTGCTTCAAGAGCCACATCTCAACGAGGAAAAAACAGTTCTCGAAAATGTTCAAGAAGGCGTTGCTGAAACCATGGAGATGGTTCGCCGCTTCAACGAAATTTCTGAAGAGATGGCTAACCCCGATGCTGATTACGACAAGCTATTGGCGGAAATGGGAGAGTTGCAGGAACAACTTGATCATCGCAATGCATGGGAATTAGATTCGCAGCTAGAGCAAGCAATGGATGCGTTGCGCTGCCCACCAGGTGACGCTGATGTGAAGGTGCTATCTGGCGGAGAAAAGCGCCGTGTTGCGCTCTGTAAATTATTACTCGAAGCACCTGACTTATTGCTCCTCGATGAACCTACAAACCACTTAGATGCCGAATCAGTCCTCTGGCTCGAGCAACACCTCAGCAAGTATCCAGGCACAGTGGTTGCGATTACGCACGATAGATACTTCTTGGACAATGTAGCGCAATGGATTCTCGAACTCGACCGTGGTCGTGCATATCCATATGAAGGTAACTACTCCACATATCTTGAAACAAAAGGTGCACGTCTTAAAGTTGAAGGCCAGAAAGATGCAAAGCGTGCAAAGCGCTTGGCCGAAGAACTTGATTGGGTTCGCCAAAATGCAAAGGGACGCCAGACAAAGTCAAAGGCGCGCCTTGCTCGCTATGAAGAGATGGCAGCTGAAGCAGACAAGATGCGCAAGTTGGACTTTGATGAAATTCAGATTCCACCTGGACCGCGCCTTGGAAATGTTGTCGTAGAAGTCGAACATCTCGTAAAAGGTTTTGGCGATCGCGTTCTTATTGATGACCTTTCCTTCACGCTTCCACGCAACGGAATCGTTGGGGTGATTGGACCAAACGGTGCAGGAAAGACAACTCTTTTCAAGACAATCCTCGGACTAGAGGCTGCAGATTCAGGAAGCGTAAAGATTGGTGAAACAGTAAAGATTTCTTATGTAGATCAATCGCGTGGTGGAATCGATCCGAAGAAGACACTTTTTGAAGTTGTATCCGATGGGTTAGATTTCATGAAGGTTGGACAAGTAGAAATGCCTTCGCGTGCATACGTTGCAGCATTTGGTTTCAAAGGTCCTGACCAACAGAAGCCAGCCGGAGTCCTCTCTGGTGGAGAACGTAACCGTCTCAACTTAGCGCTTACGTTGAAGCAGGGCGGCAACTTATTGCTTCTCGACGAACCTACAAACGACCTTGATGTTGAAACACTTGGCTCGCTTGAAAATGCTCTTCTAGAATTTCCTGGCTGCGCAGTGGTTATCTCTCACGATCGCTGGTTCTTGGACCGCGTGGCAACGCACATATTGGCCTATGAAGGTGACTCGAAGTGGTTCTGGTTTGAAGGAAACTTCGAATCCTATGAAGAGAACAAGATTGCCCGACTTGGTGCAGATGCAGCACGTCCACATCGCGCCACATATAGAAAGCTCACGCGGTAGTGATTTATACAGATAAGCAATTTGT
>WLME01000134.1 GCA_009700365.1 Actinomycetota bacterium
TAGGCAGTTGTAGCAACGGTACGTGACCGCAATAAATCTGCCACGGTATGTGCGAGAGTGAATGGGTCGACAGGATGCAGGACATTAGCTTCAGCTCTAGACCACGCCGCAAGCCACGCATCTTCTTTGCGACCGGTTATCACCAATACGGGAGGGCAATTGAAAACTTCATCTTTAAGTTGCCGCGCAATACCCATGCCACCTTCTGGAACCGATTCGCCATCGAGAATGAAGAGATCTATAGGTGCGTCAGATCCTGGCTTCTTGGAATCTACAAAGAGTCGGAGCGCTGGCCCTGTCGCAAATTGATGAACAACATGCTCTGCCATTTCAGGGGCGAGACGGCTTCCTAGTGCACCAATCACTGCTTCTCGGACAGTTGAGTCATCCGAGTAGAGAACGATGGAGTACTTGCGCTCGCGAGCACCTTCGGATGCGGTCATGTCCCCAATACTAATCGCCAAAGTCTTCCGATTCCTACGCGAAAATCCTTGAATATCGCGTGACCCTTTTCACCCATTTTCGACCTCAAATCCCCATCGCAGAAGGGCTCATAAATAGGTTGCCACGAGGCTTTTCGGGAATAATGCGACCCATGACAAGCACCAGCGTGAGCGCCCACCACAAGATAACCCGCCCCAATATGGTGGCAGTCGGAACCATTGTCTGGCTCTCCAGCGAATTGATGTTCTTCGCCGCTCTCTTCGCAATGTATTTCACCACTCGTGCAGTGCAAGGGCCAAAAATCTGGCTCGAATCAACAGGAATTTTGAATATTCAATTTGCTGCTATCAATACAACTGTTCTCGTACTCTCATCAGTGACATGTCAATTTGGAGTCTTTGCCGCCGAGCGTTATCAAGCAAGGCGTACTGGTTCACTCTTCAAGATTAATTCCTGGGGTATGCGCGAATGGTTTGCTCTTACATTTCTCATGGGTGCATTCTTTATCGCAGGTCAAATTTATGAATACGCTTCGCTTGTAACTGAAGGAATGACATTATCCTCAACCGCTTACGGATCAGTTTTTTATATTGCAACCGGATTTCACGGACTTCACGTAACCGGAGGGCTTATCGCCTTTCTGATTGTTATGGTTCGTGTCGCCAAGGCTCGTCGCTTCACTCAAGGCCAAGCAACAACTGCAATCGTAGTCTCGTACTACTGGCACTTTGTAGATGTGGTTTGGATTGCACTCTTCTCGGCCATCTATCTCATTAAGTAATTAACACTCCAACTGAAAGGAATACAGTGAAGCGTCTCTCGCGTCTACGCAGACATCGTGCAGCAGGACCACTCTTGTTGATCTTTGCTCTCTTCACCATCGGAACAACATTTCAGTTGGCGAGTGCAGCCAATAGTGATACCGCCACCGTAGCGGCGCGATCTGCGACGGTTGAAGAAGGCAAGCAACTCTTTCTTAAAGGTTGCTCCTCTTGCCACGGAATCAATGCCGAAGGCGGCGAGGTAGCACCTTCGCTCATTGGAGTAGGTGCAGCTTCTGTAGATTTCCAAGTTGGCACAGGACGTATGCCAATGGCAGATATGAGCACACAATCGATGCGTAAGAAGCCTGTCTATAACGCCGAAGAAGTAAATGCTCTTGCAACGTATGTCGCATCTCTTGCCCCAGGACCAGATGTTCCTAGTGATTCTGTTCTTAACTACGAGCGCGATGGTTCTGTCGCGCAAGGTGGCGAACTTTTCCGTACCAATTGCGCTATGTGCCACAACTTTGCAGCACAAGGTGGTGCACTTACTCAAGGTAAATATGCACCAACACTTATGGGTGTAGAGCCAAAGCACATCTATGAAGCAATGATCACAGGCCCACAATCAATGCCTGTATTTAGCGATAAGACCATAACTCCCGAAGAGAAGCTTTCTCTTATTAAATGGATTAAAGCGGCAGAGGCAGAACCACAATTAGGCGGAGCCGCTCTGGGTCGTGTTGGACCAGTAACTGAGGGCTTACTTGTATGGACTCTTGGAATCGGACTGCTCATTGGTGTTGCAGTCTGGCTAGCGATGAAGGCGAGATAACCCATGTCTAACGAGATTGAACAGATAAAAGATCCAGGGTTACCAGCGCATGTTCATCGTCAAACTGATTCTGATCCGATTGCAGCACAACGTGCAGAGCGACAAGTCGCAATTCTCTTTGGTCTTTCAGCTGTTGGAACGCTTCTACTTATCTACTCATATATTTTTGTAAAAGATTCTGTCTTCATCTTTATTCCTGTACTTGGAAATACCAACGCCCAGCAATTAGGTCTTGGAATGGGCATGGCCATCGCTCTCTTCTGCATCGGTGCTGGCGCTATTCACTGGGCCAAAACGCTCATGCCAGATGAGGAAGTTATTGCTCATCGCCACGAATTCCGATCTGAGGACGAGGACCGAGCCGAGTTCGTTAAGACTGTAAAAGCTGGAGCAAGCGCGGCAGGTCTTGGTCGTCGCCCACTCATTAAACGCACTCTTGGTGCAGCTCTTGGATTATCAGCTCTCACTCCTCTTTTACTCCTACGTGATCTTGGTCCGCTTCCAAAAGATGACCTAACGAAAACGTCGTGGAAGGCCGGTACGCGCCTTGTCACCGATCCTGGTGATCGCCCAATTCGACCAGAAGATCTTGAAGTCGGTGCAGTCGCACAGACGCTTCCGGAACTTGCCGAAGGTGAAGAGCGAACACTTAACAACATTGGCAAGGATGCTGTTCTCTTGATTCGTCTTCGCCCCGAGGAATTCAATCTCGATGCAGAACGTCTGTCATGGACGCATGAAGGAATCATTGCCTTCTCAAAGATTTGTTCGCATATGGGTTGCGCTGTAGCCCTGTACGAGCAACAGACAAAGCATCTTCTCTGCCCTTGTCACCAATCAACATTCGATGTAACCCGTGCGGCAAAAGTTATCTTTGGACCAGCTGCGCGACCTCTGCCACAATTGGCTATCACTGTTGATGCAGATGGATATCTCGTTGCACAACAGCCATTTACCGAACCTGTAGGACCTAGCTTCTGGGAGCGCTCATCATGACAGCACGCGAAAGAATCGCCGGTAACGTCGCAGGATA
>WLME01000135.1 GCA_009700365.1 Actinomycetota bacterium
AAGGGAATCACTTCGAGAATTCCATATCTTGCCTCTTTGAGCATTGATGCTGTCTGGCTCAGTCCGTTCTATCCATCAGCGTTGGCTGACGGCGGTTATGACGTTGATGATTATCGCAATGTGGATCCCAAGCTTGGAACACTTGCAGACTTCGATGAAATGCTCGCAGAACTACATAAGGTCGGCATTCGAGTCTTTGTAGATATCGTTCCAAACCATTCTTCTAACTTGCACGAGTGGTTTAAAGAAGCAATCGCTTCCAAACCTGGCTCAAAAGCGCGCGATCGCTACATCTTCCGCGATGGCAAAGGTAAGAACGGTGAACTTCCACCAACAGATTGGGTGTCGCACTTTGCGCCATCGGCATGGACGCACGAATCAGCCATGGGTGGAAAACATAATCAGTGGTACATGCACTGGTTTGCACCCGAGCAGCCAGATTTCAATTGGGATAACAAAGAGATTCATAAAGATTTCTTGAAGACTCTGAAATTTTGGTCAGATCGCGGAGTTGATGGATTCCGTATCGATGTTGCACATGCGCTTAAGAAAGACTTATCTGAGCCGCTAAGAAGTTTGGCAGAGTTCGAAGGTCTTGACCAGCGTGGCAATAAAGGAAAAGGAATTCTCGGGGATCGCAATGAAGTGTTTGCGATTTACAAAGAGTGGCGAAAACTCTTCAATCAGTACGACCCACCTCGCGTTGCTGTTGCAGAAGCAAATGTGCATCCAGAGCGTCTCCCGCTCTATGCAAGCACAAAGACATTGGGACAGTGTTTTGATTTCCGCTTTATCGATACCCCGTTTGAAGCACATGCCTATCGCATTGCAACTCAGGATGCAGTCGAGCTTTCATCAAAGAATAAGTCTTCGTGTACATGGACTCTCTCAAATCATGACCAAATTCGCCACGCGACCAAGATGGGGCTTAACTCTGCTGTCAATCGTCGCGAATGGATGCTCACAAATGGCACATCCCATCCTTTAGATGTGCAATCAGGTATTAATAACGCATTAGCTGCCACCCTCTACATCTTGGGTCTTCCGGGATCAACGTATATGTACCAGGGTGAAGAGCTTGGACTACATGAAGTAACCGATATTCCAGAGAGTGAAATCCAAGATCCTCAGTACCTGCGCAATAACAAGGTAGATAAAGGTCGCGATGGTTGCCGAGTGCCACTCCCCTGGACAGCGTCTGGATCTTCCTACGGATTCGGAGCCGGCGGTGCGCATCTGCCACAACCGAAATGGTTTGCAGATTATGCCGTCGAAGTTGAAGAGAAGAATTCTCAATCACCGCTATCTATTTACCGCAAAGCGCTTGCGCTACGTAAAGAGTTAGTCACAAAAGAAGAAATCAAGTGGCATAAGACCAACAATCTTTCGGTTCTGCATTATTCGCGTCCAAATGGATGGCATTGCATCACCAACTTCCGCGCAGAGTCTTATCCAATGCCGAAAGGCGAAATTTTAATTACATCTCGTCCTTTAGCGAATGGGAAAATTCCTGCAGGCACAACGGTGTGGTTTAAGAAGAAGTAAATCTCTTATTTATGCTACGCCGATAATGTCGACTGCAAAGATTAAGGTTTCATTAGGCCCGATTGGTCCTGCGCCCGCTGCTCCATAACCCATTGACGGCGGAAGAATGAGCAAGCGACGTCCGCCAACTTTGGCTCCTGGAAGTCCCTTCTGCCAACCTTCGACAACATTGGCAAGTGGGAATGTTGCAGGCTGTCCTCTCCAAGAAGACTCGATGATCTTGCCTGTCGACCATGCCATCAAGATGTAATGGACTGTCAGAGTTGAGGTTGCCAGAACTTCGGCCCCGCTTCCGACAATCACATCGCTAGCAGTAAGTGCCGATGGAGGTGTTCCTTCAGGTTTAGAAATAGTCGGAGTCTGTCCAGCATTAGCCGAGACTATGGGCATAACAGTTGAATCAGATGGGTTCATTTTTATTCCTCCAAAGATGGTTATTCCAACTAGAAGTGCCGCAAATAATGCAGCAAGAATTCTGCGGATATTTTTATTAATTTTCCAACTCCTTGATGAGGTTGAAATCCCCGCCTCCTAGTTGTCCTTGATCGCGATACATCTCGAGCTTTGCACGTGTATCTGCAATATCTAGATTGCGCATGGTCAGTTGTCCGATGCGATCTGTTGGACCAAAGGCTGCATCTTCTGTGCGTTCCATTGACAATTTATCAGGGTGATAACTAAGGGCAGGCCCTGTCGTATTAATTACCGAGTAATCGTCACCGCGACGAAGTCGAAGCGTAACTTCGCCTGTAATTGCTGACGCAACCCAGCGAGTAAGGGATTCGCGAAGCATTAATGATTGAGGATCAAGCCAGCGACCTTCGTAGAGAAGTCGTCCAAGTCGGCGGCCTTCAGCATGGTAGTTAGCAATAGTGTCTTCATTGTGAATCGCAGAGACCAAGCGCTCGTAGGCAATAAATAGAAGCGCCATACCTGGTGCTTCATAGATACCGCGAGATTTTGCCTCGATGATGCGGTTCTCAATTTGATCGGCCATTCCAAGCCCGTGTCGTCCACCTATCTTGTTGGCTTCATCCATCAAAGCAATCACATCAGTGAAATCTTTTCCATTGATCGCTACTGGTCGCCCTTGGGCAAATGTAATCTTGACATCTTCAGAAGGGATAGAAATTGATGAATCCCAGAACTTCACGCCCATAATCGGAGTAACGATTTCGATAGACGCATCTAGATTTTCTAGATCTTTAGCCTCATGTGTAGCGCCTAGAATATTGGCATCAGTTGAGTAAGCCTTTTCAACGCTGTCACGATATGGGAAATTATGAGCCACCAACCACTCCGACATTTCTTTTCTTCCACCTAGTTCGCGGACGAAATCTGCATCGAGCCAAGGCTTGTAAATTCGAAGATTTGGGTTTGCTAGCAGTCCGTAGCGATAGAAACGTTCGATGTCATTGCCTTTGTAGGTAGAGCCATCGCCCCAGATCTCGACATTGTCATGAAGCATTG
>WLME01000014.1 GCA_009700365.1 Actinomycetota bacterium
AAGATTGAGTGTTCCATGGCTGGAAGATCAATCGACGCTGGGATTGCGCGAAATGGTGATGACATAAAAATCCTCCAAGATTGGTGTTGCATCTTGGAGGGACGAAGCTCGCGAGCTTCGCGGTACCACCCGCCTTGCATCGAGCAGCAGGTGCTGTCGATACCTCTTTATAGTGCTTGCATTCGGCTGGTTCTACCTCGCCCAAACGAGAGCGGATCTTCCAGCGTGCTACGAAGGTGATGGCCTCATCAACGCACGGTTCCTGCAAGGTCTTACCTCTGAAGTCTAAACCATGCGTGGCAAAGTTGGTTACGAGCAGAAAAACGCATAAGGTGCGCGGCGTGCCAGGAAAAAAGGTAGTGAAGAAGGCGGCTAAGAAAGCTCCCGCCAAAAAAGCTCCTGCCAAAAAGGCTGCGGTGAAGAAGGTAGCTAAGAAAGCTCCAGCAAAGAAGGCGGCTAAGAAAGCTCCCGCCAAAAAAGCTCCTGCCAAGAAGAACATTCCGGTAAAGAAAGCACCAGTTGTTAAATCTCCAGGTCGTCCCTTTCCTTCTAAAGTGGGAAAGACAACTCTTACAGTTGACGAGAAATCTCAAACAGTTTCAGTTGCAACTGTTGTAGCACCTACCGCAGCACCTGTCGTCGAAGAACGTAGATTGGTAATGCCACCTCCACCGCGTCCAGTCAAGAGCGGCAAGAAGGTCGCACCGTTAAAACCAATTAAGGCTGCGCCGACACCGGTTACTGCATCTGCTGGTGAAGCACCTTGGACAGCGGCAGAATTGAAATCAATCCGCACAGATATCGCAGCAGATCTCGAAAGACTTCGCCGCGAGCTAGCAATTGTTGAAGCCGAGATGGACGACCTGATTGCAGATTCTGGTGAAGGCGCTGGCGACGATCAGGCAGATTCAGGTACAAAGACTTTTGAACGTGAACATGAAATGTCACTTGTCATAAACGCCCGAGATATGGTTCTTCAAACAGAACGCGCACTTGAACGCATCGATGCTAAAACATATGGATATTGCGAAGATTGTGGCGCAGCAATTGGAAAGGCACGACTTCAGGCAAATCCTCGCGCAACTTTGTGCATGATCTGTAAGCAGAAGGAAGAGCGGCGCTAAAGTGCGCCGATTGTTCGCAACTGCGTGGACTATCTGGCTTCTAGATTTTGCAACGAAAGCCTGGGCGCTTTCATCACTTTCGTCTCAGCCCCGTCAGATTATTGGATCCGTTCTTCAGTTCACTCTTGTAAAAAACTCAGGTGCAGCATTTAGTTTTGCCACAGGATTTACGATTATCTTCACATTCATTGCTCTCGCCGTTGTTGTTGGAGTCACCTACTTCGCGCCACGAATCACTTCTCGTGGTTGGTTGATTTCGCTCGGCCTCTTGCTTGGGGGAGTGTTAGGAAATCTGACAGATCGCATATTTCGAACACCAGGATTTCTCAGTGGAAACGTAATTGACTGGATTCAGCTTCCTTATTGGCCTGTCTTTAATATTGCAGATAGCGCTATCTCGATTGCAGCCTTAATCGCCTTTATTCTTTCACTGCGAAATGTTCCGCCCATTACACGGGTAAGGTAGCCACATATGACACGAGAACTCCGACAGTTAGTTGTCCCCGAAGGCGTCGCAGGCGAGCGTATAGATAGTGCACTGACACGCGTTCTAGGTCTGTCGCGCACTGCAATAGTAAAACTCCTAGAAGATGGTGATATCACCACCGATAACCGTCCTATGCAGAAATCCGATCGAGTAGCTGCTGCCCAACTCATTGAAGTTCTCATGCCGGCGCCAGTCAATCAGGATCCAATTCCACTGACTCCGCTGGATGGTTTAACAGTTGTATATAACGATGATGACATTGTTGTAATTGATAAACCAGTAGGTTGCGCCGCACATCCAAGTCCCGGATGGATGGGACCGACTGTTGTGGGAGCACTTATGGCTGCTGGTTACACAATATCTACATCGGGCCCTGCCGAGAGAGCAGGAGTCGTGCATCGCCTCGATGCTGGAACTTCTGGGCTGATGATTATTGCCAAGACCGAAAGCGCATATCTCAAACTCAAAGAAATGTTTCGCGAGCATGAAGTTGAGAAGACGTATCACGCACTTATTCAGGGGCACATGGATCCTGCGACCGGAACTATCGACGCGCCTATAGATCGCCATCCCAAGGAAGATCATCGATTTGCAGTTGTTGCAACTGGCAAAGAGAGCATCACTCATTACGAAGTTATTGAGTATTACCGTTCTGTGTCACTTGTAAAAGTCGAATTAGAAACAGGTCGCACACATCAAATTCGAGTTCATTTCTCAGCACTAGGGCATCCACTTGTTGGCGATACGACCTATGGCGCTGATCCCGTCTTGGGTAAGAAGATGAAGATGTCTCGACCTTGGCTTCATGCTCTTGAACTTCGCTTTAATCATCCAACGAACGGAAATCCGCTCGTGTTAACCGCGCCATACCCAGCTGACCTTCAGGCATCTCTGGCGTTGCTATCCGAGGCAGTTCTGCCTTAAGCGCTAATGTTGCGCCACCATGTCATCTGAAGATCTTTCAGCTTCACGGGCATCGACGCAAGACTCATTTGTACATTTACATGTGCATACCGAGTACTCGATGCTCGATGGTGCCGCGCGCGTTGGCGATCTCGTAAATGAAGTAGCTCGCCAAGAAATGCCGGCGATTGCGATGACAGACCATGGCAATGTATTTGGTGCTTTTGATTTCTATAAGCAAGCCACTAAAGCCGGCGTAAAACCAATTATTGGTATTGAGGCCTACGTCGCCCCTGAATCACGTTTTGATAAGAAGCGAGTGCAATGGGCAGACGGTGGAGAAGACGATGTCTCTGGCGGCGGCGCATATACCCATATGACTATCCTGGCCGAGAACAACGTAGGTCTTGCTAACCTCTTTAAATTATCTTCGCTCGCTTCTCTCGAGGGCTATTACTACAAACCACGAATGGATCGCGAGCTTCTCTCGAAATATGCAGATGGACTCATTGCCACAACGGGTTGCCCTGGTGGTGAAATCCAAACTCGCTTACGAATGGGAAATTACCGAGAAGCCCTACGTGCAGCGAGCGATTATCGCGATATCTTCGGTGCTAATAACTTCTTCCTTGAAGTAATGGATCATCAGATTGATATTGAAACTCGAGTAAAAGCTGATCTTCTTAAGCTCGGAAAAGAGTTAAAACTTCCGCTCTTGGCGACCAACGATCTTCATTACACATTCCACGAAGATGCTGCTGCGCATGAAGCGCTTCTATGTGTGCAATCGGGTTCGACTCTTGCTGATCCGAAGCGATTTAAATTTGATAATGACGAGTTCTATCTAAAAACACCAGCGCAAATGCGCGAGCTCTTTAAAGATATCCCCGAATCATGCGATAACACCCTACTTATTGCCGAACGATGCAATGTAAAACTTCGAGAGAACGAAAACTTGTTACCTGCCTTTGAAGTTCCTGAAGGGGAGACCGAAGATACGTGGTTACGTAAGGAATCTGTCCGAGGTCTACTTGAAAAAATGGGCGATAGAGCGACCGAGCAATACCGTACGCGATTACAGTACGAGCTCGATGTCATGGCAAAGATGGGATTCCCTGGTTACTTCCTTGTAGTTGCAGACCTCGTAAGTCATGCAAAGCAGGTTGGTATTCGCGTTGGACCAGGGCGAGGTTCCGCTGCGGGTTCACTTGTCGCATACTCACTTGGAATTACTGGTCTAGATCCCATCGAGCACGGTCTCCTCTTTGAACGATTCCTTAATCCAGAACGTATATCTATGCCAGATATCGACCTCGACTTTGACGAACGTCGACGTTCAGAAATGATTCGCTATGCGACAGAAAAGTACGGTGAAGATCGCGTTGCTCAGATAATCACCTACGGCACTATTAAATCGAAGCAATCACTCAAAGATGCAACGCGCGTTCTTGGCTATCCATATGCCATCGGCGAGAAGCTCACAAAAGCGTTGCCACCTTCAGTCATGGGTAAAGACATCACCCTCTCCGGTGTATTTGATTCAAAGGATGTACGTCATGGCGAGGCTGGTGAATTCCGACAGCTCTATGAAACTGATCCAGATTCAAAGCGAGTTGTTGATTTAGCAAAGGGCCTTGAAGGGCTTAAGCGTCAGTGGGGTGTACATGCTGCAGGTGTAATTCTTTCGCGCGAACCTTTGCTTGATGTTATTCCGATTCATCGTCGCGAAGCAGATGGCGCAATCATCACTCAATTCGATATGGGCGCATGCGAGTCAACAGGACTCTTGAAGATGGACTTCTTGGGCCTGAGAAATCTCTCGGTTTTAGATGATGCACTTCTTAATATAAAGGCGAACCAAGGGCTTGATGTTGTTCTTGAAGATCTTCCGCTTCGCGATCAGAAAACCTTCGAACTCCTTTCGCGCGGAGATACCTTGGGTGTATTCCAACTCGATGGTGGCCCAATGCGTGCACTTCTTCGCAGCATGGCACCTGACTCTTTTGCAGATATCTCAGCAGTGATTGCTCTCTATCGCCCTGGTCCGATGGGTGAAAATGCGCATAATAACTATGCAGATCGTAAGAATGGTCGCAAACCTGTCGAACCGATTCACCCAGAACTTTCCGAACCACTTCAAGAAATTTTGGGCGATACATACGGTTTGATCGTTTATCAGGAACAAGTAATGGCAATCGCCCAGAAGGTTGCAGGGTTTACTCTCGGTCGCGCAGATTTATTACGTAAGGCAATGGGTAAGAAGAATAAAGAGATTCTCGATAAGGAATATATTCCCTTCGAGGCTGGCATGAAAGAAAATGGTTTTTCAGTAGGCGCTATCAAGCGACTCTGGGAAGTTTTGATCCCATTCTCTGATTACGCATTTAACCGTGCACACAGTGCCGGGTATGGCGTCGTCTCTTTCTGGACTGCGTATCTCAAAGCAAACTATCCAACCGAGTACATGGCCGCGCTACTGACAAGTGTTCGAGACGATAAGGATAAATCAGCCCTCTATCTTTCAGAGTGCCGCCGTATGGGAATCAAAGTCTTGCCTCCCGATGTCAATGAGTCTGATGCTGAATACACACCGCGTGGAAGAGATATTCGTTTCGGTCTTGCTGCGATTCGAAATGTTGGCGAAGGCGTTGTTGCCTCAATTAAATCTGCTCGAGATGAAAAAGGCGGATTTACCTCTTTTGGAGATTTTCTTGCCAAGGTTGATGCAAATGTCTGCAATAAGAAGACTATTGAATCTCTGATTAAAGCTGGCGCCTTTGATTCACTCGAGCATCCCCGAAAAGGTTTAATGGCAATTCATCTCGAGGCAATTGATTCGGTGATTGAAACCAAGAGAGCCGAAGCCATTGGGCAGTTTGATCTCTTTGGTGGTGAATCCATTTCACAAGTTGCTGGATTGGATGTGGATATTCCAGATACCGAATGGGATAAATCCACACTTCTCACTTTTGAGCGAGAAATGTTGGGTCTCTACGTCTCTGATCACCCACTTCTTGGTGTTGAACATGTGCTGCGTTCTCATACAGATATGTCCATCAGCCAACTTCTGGATGACGGACCGCAAGATGGTGTTGTCACTATCGGCGGGTTAATAACAGGAATCCAACGAAAGGTTTCACGTCAAGGTGCATCGTGGGCCGTGGTAAATGTAGAGGACTTAGAAGGCGCAATCGAAGTTCTCTTCTTCTCGAATACCTATAACCAGTATGCACTTTCTCTTACCGAAGATCGAGTTGTAGTTGTGCGGGGTCGCTTCTCTCGAACAGATGAACAGGTTCGCTTCACCGCACTTGAGATGAAGATGCCAGATATATCTGCCACACCAACTGGTCCATTACTAATCTCGCTCCCGGCTGCACAAGTAACACCACCTATCGTTGAACGCATGAAAGAAATTTTGCGCTCACATCCAGGCAAGCGAGAAGTTCACCTCCAAGTTATTGATCAACAGAAATCGACCACACTCAAGATTGATGCCCTTGTCACGTCATCTCCTAGTTTGAGCGCAGATCTCAAGGCGATACTCGGTCCTGACTGCCTAGTTCGTATTTAAATGGGTTCTCGGCGCACCATATTCGCAAAGTAGAATCACCTCGTGATTCGTAGCGTTGACCTTCGAGGAAAGAAGCTTGATAAGGCTGGTTATCAAGCCGAGCTTCCGCGCGCCAAGCTCGATGTTGCACAGGCGATGGCCCTCATTGAACCGATACTGCATCGCGTTCAGCACGGTACTGAGAGAGATCTGATTTCACTGGCTGAAGAATTTGATGGAATCACACCTGCCTCAATCCGAGTTCCACAATCCGAGCTCGACACTGCACTCGAGCAACTCGATCCTAAAATTCGCGCAGCGCTTGAACTTTCTGCCGAGAGAATTCGCAAGGTCCATTCCGATCAGATTCGTTCTGATAGTAAAACAGTCGTAGTCGACGGTGGCACAGTTACTGAAAAATGGATTCCAGTAGATCGAGTGGGCCTTTACGTTCCAGGTGGACGAGCGGTCTATCCAAGTAGCGTTTTGATGAATGTTATTCCTGCTCAGATTGCAAAAGTGCAGAGCATCGCCGTTGCATCGCCACCGCAGAAAGAATTTGGAGGATTGCCACATCCGACAATTCTTGCAACTTGTGCACTGCTTGGCATCACCGAGGTGTATGCAGTCGGAGGGGCACAGGCAATTGCACTCTTTGCATATGGAATGAAAGATCTTTGCCTTAAGTGCGACCTCGTTACTGGTCCGGGCAATATTTATGTGGCTGCTGCAAAGCGCGCGCTGCGCGGAATTATTGGAATTGATTCTGAAGCCGGCCCCACTGAGATCGCGATTCTTGCTGACGATACGGCGATACCCGCCGACGTTGCTGCAGATTTAATTAGTCAGGCAGAGCACGATGTGATTGCAGCCGCAGTATTGGTTACTACATCTTCTCAGCTCGCAATTGCGGTCGAAAAGGAAGTAGAGAAACGAGTAGCAGCTACTAAGCACTCTGAACGTATTCGTTCTGCTCTGACTGGAATTCAATCTGCAATCGTTCTTGTTGATTCCATAGAACAAGGAATCGATGTCGTCAATGCATATGCCGCCGAACACCTTGAAATTCAGACAAAGAATGCAGCGCGAGATGCATCCCACATTCGTAACGCAGGTGCTGTATTTATCGGACGTTTTTCACCTGTATCACTAGGTGATTACTCTGCAGGTTCAAATCACGTTCTTCCTACAGGCGGATGTGCCTGCCACAGCAGCGGCTTATCAGTTCAAACTTTCTTACGCGGACTTCACTTTATTGAGTACGACCAAAAAGCATTTACCGACATTCTCCAAACTGTCGTAACTCTTGCCAACTCAGAAGATCTTCCTGCACACGGTGAAGCCATGACTGCGCGATTGGAAAATCTATGAGCCAGTGGCCGACGTGGCTTCCGCTTCGACAGAATCTCCGCGAACTCTCACCGTACGGCGCTCCGCAACTTCCTGCAGATGCCGTAATGAATACAAATGAGAATCCGTACCCACCATCGCCGGAACTTGTCAACGCAATTGCAGCTCGAGTAGCTCACGTCGCTCTCACTCTCAATCGTTACCCCGATCGCGACGCAACGGTATTGAGAACTAAACTTGCAGAGTTCATTAATGGATTATCTGGGACCAATGTCACTTCGAAGAATCTTTGGGCCGCTAATGGCAGTAACGAAATTATCCAATCTCTCTTTATGGCATTTGGTGGGGGAGCAGCTCTGGGATTCACCCCGTCATATTCAATGCACCCACTCATTGCGAAAGTAACTCAAGTGCAATGGCTCAACGGCAGTCGACGCGAAGATTTCACACTTGATATTGACTCTGCAATCTCGCAAATACAACGCGAAAAGCCGGCGCTTACATTTATTACTACACCTAATAATCCAACAGGTTCCACAGTGACGATTGATGAGATCGAAAAAATCGCTAAATCAACCTCGGGGTTATTGATTGTTGACGAGGCGTATGCCGAATTTTCTCAGGAGCCATCAGCAGTTACTCTGATTGAGAAGTATCCACATGTCGTTGTTATTAGAACCATGAGCAAAGCCTTTGCCTTTGCTGGCGTCCGACTCGGTTATCTCATTGCAGATCCGGCAGTAATTGATGCAATGTTCCTTGTTCGTTTGCCGTATCACCTCAGCGCACTCACTCAAGCTGCTGCCGAGGTCGCATTGGATTTCAAGAGCGAACTTCTTGGCACTGTGGCTCAACTTCGCGCGGCTCGAGATCACGTTGCGGCGCAGCTCACCGATATGGGACTTATCGTCATTCCAAGTGCTTCAAACTTCTTACTTTTCTCAGGCTTTGAAATGCCTTCGGCTCAGTTATGGCAGGCAATGCTCGATAGAGGAGTTCTCATCAGAGATGTGGGATTATTAGGTCACTTAAGAGTAACCATTGGCAATGAAGCCGAAAACAGTAAATTTATTTCAACGCTATCGGCATGCCTGGGAGAAAAATGAGCAGAACATCACGAGTCGAACGCACAACGAAGGAATCTAGTGTTCTAGTCGAACTCAATCTCGACGGAACTGGTGAAATCTCTGTCGACACCGGAGTTCCATTCTTTGATCACATGCTCAGCCAACTCGGAAAGCACTCAGGTTTTAATCTCACCGTGAAAACAACCGGTGACGTTGATGTCGATTCTCATCACACTGTTGAAGATACATCTCTCGCATTTGGGCAGGCTCTACGTGAAGCGCTCGGTGACAAAGCCGGAATTCGCCGTTTTGGAGATGCAATGGTTCCACTCGATGAAGTTCTTGTGCAGGCCGCAGTGGATCTTTCAGGTCGCCCTTACCTCGTTCATCGCCAGCCCGAGATTGTCGAACTCATCGGCACTTTTGATACAACTCTCGGCAAGCACATCTGGGAATCCATTGTTGCTGAAGCACGCATTGCTCTCCATATTCGCGTACTTGAAGGTCGCAATGCACATCACGTATACGAGGCACAGTTTAAAGCTGTCGCGCGTGCACTTCGCGATGCAGTTGCACTTGATGCCCGCGTTGCTGGGATCCCTTCAACTAAGGGCTCTCTCTAACTTTCGTGATTGCAATTCTAGATTACGGTTCGGGAAATCTGCGTTCAGCACAGAGAGCTTTTGAGACTTCCGGTCAAGAAGTACTGATTACTTCAGATTATGAGGTTGCACTCAACTCAGATGGATTAGTCGTTCCAGGTGTCGGTGCATTTGCAGCTTGCATGCAAGGTCTTTCTGCAATCCGTGGTGACCAGCTGGTGCGAGAGCGAGTAACTTTGAAGCGACCAACACTTGGTATTTGTGTTGGCATGCAGATTCTCTTTTCGCGCGGCGTCGAATATGGAAGCCATGTCGGCGTAGGCGTATGGGATGCAACTGTTGAAAAACTAGAAGCTCCCATATTGCCACATATGGGTTGGAATACGGTTGCAGCAGGAACAGGTAGTTCTCTCTTCAAAGGTGTAGAAAAAGAATCCTTCTACTTCGTTCACTCTTATGCCGTTAAAGAGAAAGTGGGAGCGATTCCAACGATGGCTCATCATGGTGAAGATTTTCTTGCAGCAGTTGAAGATGGAATCATTGCAGCGACGCAATTTCACCCTGAAAAATCTGGGGATGCAGGATTGCACCTAATTAAGAATTGGACGGATTCGATATGAGCTACCTCGAATTGCTACCTGCTGTTGATGTCAAAGATGGTCGCGCTGTTCGTCTCGTGCAAGGTGAACTCGATGCCGAGACTGCATATGGCAATCCCTTAGACGTTGCGCTCGAATTTCAAGCTGCTGGTGCCGAATGGCTTCACCTGGTCGATCTTGATGCAGCTTTCGGTCGCGGCGAAAATAGCGCACTCCTGGCCGAAGTTGTTGGCAAGCTCGATATCAAAGTAGAACTCTCAGGTGGAATTCGCGATGATGAATCGCTGCGACGTGCACTTGCTACTGGATGCGTACGTGTCAATCTCGGTACTGCGGCTCTAGAAAATCCTGAATGGACTGCACGCGTTATCGCCGAGCATGGCGATCGTATTGCAGTAGGACTTGATGTACGCGGACATGTTCTTGCAGCGCGCGGCTGGACCAAAGAAGGTGGAGACCTCTTTGAAACTATCGAAAGACTAGAACGCGATGGATGCGCTCGTTATGTTGTTACCGATGTGACGAAAGATGGAACTCTCAAAGGCCCCAACCTCGAACTCTTGCAAGAAGTATGTGCAGTAACTAAGAAACCAGTAGTTGCATCAGGCGGAATTTCTTCACTCGATGATATCGCTGCTCTCTCATCTCTCAATGGAATAGGTGTTGAAGGTGCAATCGTTGGGAAGGCTCTCTATGCGGGGGCATTCACGCTTCAAGAAGCTCTGGAACTTACTCGCCGATGAGTCTCTCTGTTCGCATCATTCCCTGCCTCGATGTCACAGATGGCCGTGTAGTAAAAGGCGTCAACTTCACAGACTTAGTTGATGCTGGTGATCCAGTTGAGATGGCATCGCTCTACGGCCTTGAGGGCGCTGACGAACTTACCTTTCTCGATATTTCTGCCAGCGTTGCAGGCCGTGAAACAACTCTCGATGTAGTTCGTAAGACTGCAGAACAAGTATTTATTCCGCTCACCGTTGGAGGTGGAATACGTACAGTCGAAGATGTCGATAGATTACTTCGCGCAGGTGCAGATAAGGTCTCGATCAATACTGCAGCACTTTCTCGCCCTGAACTCATCGCTGAAATTGCGGATCGATTTGGTTCTCAAGTACTCGTACTTTCAGTTGATGCTCGTCGTGCTCGCACGGATTCAGGATTCGAAGTCACCACTCATGGTGGTCGTGAATCAGCGTGTGTCGATGCACTTGCTTGGGTCGAAAAAGCGTGTGCTCTTGGCGTTGGTGAGATTCTCCTTAACTCGATGGATGCCGATGGAACTCGTGCTGGCTATGACATTGGAATGATTACCGCAGTACGTGCAGTTTCAAAGGTACCTCTCATCGCAAGTGGAGGAGCCGGAACCCTCGAAGATTTTGCTTCAGCTCTTGATGCTGGGGCCAATGCCCTGCTTGCTGCAAGCGTCTTCCACTTCGGCATTCACCGTATAGGTGATGTGAAGAAGTACCTTGCAGGCCACAACTATTCAGTGCGCAACGTACATACGGTCTAAGGCAGAATACGCATATGAGCAAAGAGTTGAGTCCAGAGATTTCTGCGCTCCTCAAAGATCCTGCAGCGCTGATCCCAGCAATTGCTCAAGACGTGCACTCTGGCGAAGTTCTCATGCTTGCCTATGTCAATGCGGAATCTCTAGCTGCAACTCTTGCTACCGGCAGAGCGACTTATTGGTCACGTAGTCGAAATGAACTTTGGGAAAAGGGCGCCACATCGGGCCATACTCAACTCGTTCATTCCATCTCGATAGATTGCGATGGAGATGCACTTCTTATCAAAGTTGAACAAAGTGGAGCGGCTTGCCACACAGGGGACCTCACCTGCTTCCATAGAAACATTGAGATTAACGGATGAAGCTCGAAGAATTCCGCGAGTACGCCAAGGACAACAATGTCATCCCTGTGTATCGAAAACTCTTAGGTGACGGAGAAACTCCACTTAATATCTATAAGAAGTTAGCTAAAAATCTTCCCGGAACTTTTCTTCTGGAATCTGCCGAGCACGGTGGAGTCTGGTCGCGCTATTCGTTTATTGGCGTGCACAGCCAAACAACGTTAACTGAGAAAGATGGAGTAGCCGTTTGGCTCGGAAAACCACCGGCTGGAGTTCCGCAAGGAATGAATCCGCTCGAAGCGCTTCGTAAGACTGTTGCACATCTGAAATCACCGAAAGTTGACGGCTTGCCAACCCTTACCGGTGGACTTGTTGGCTACATGGGTTACGACGCAGTTCGTCGCCTCGAAAAAATTTCGAACCTCGCCACAAAAGATATTGATCTACCTGAGATCGCATTTATGTTGACAAGTGATCTTGCCGTAATGGATCACAGCGAAGGGACCATCACTCTCATTGCCAATGCCATCAATTGGGATGGATCAGATGAACGTATCGATGAGTCATATGCAGATGCGGTCTCCCGTCTCGATCGCATGCAAGCAGAACTGCTTGCACCTCTGGCTGGTGATGTCTCTCAGATTCCAGCGAAGACCAAGCCACAGTTCGATCGCAATATGAGCGCAGATGAATTTATGGCAAAAGTAGAGATTGCAAAAGAAGAAATTCGCGCCGGTGAAGCATTCCAAATAGTTCTCTCGCAACGTTTTTCTATGCCTTGTGATGCCGATGCCCTTGATGTTTATCGCATGCTTCGTCTTAATAATCCAAGCCCATATATGTACCTCTTTAGATTTGAAGATGGAATCGAGGTAGTGGGATCAAGCCCTGAGGCTCTCGTTAAAGTAACCGGAACGGAAGTCATGGTGCACCCCATCGCAGGGACTCGACGTCGTTCCGCATCTGTAGAAGAAGATATTCGACTTGGTGAAGAGCTTTTAGCTGATCCAAAAGAACGTGCAGAACATCTGATGTTGGTTGATTTAGGAAGAAATGATCTTGGTCGAGTATGCGCACCAGGAACCGTAGAAGTAATCGATTTCATGCATATCGAACGCTATTCACATGTAATGCATATAGTTTCTACAGTTATTGGAAAGTTAAGTCCTACCAAGACTCCGATTGATGCCCTTTTCTCAGTTTTCCCAGCCGGCACTTTGTCGGGCGCTCCAAAGCCAAGGGCTATGGAAATTATTGAAAGTCTCGAGCCAACTCGCCGTGGTCTCTATGGTGGTGCTATTGGCTACTTCGACTTCACCGGAAATATTGATGCGTGCATTGCAATTCGGACTGCCCTTCTTCATAAAGGATTGGCATTTGTTCAAGCAGGAGCTGGGCTTGTTGCAGATTCTGATCCAGCTTCTGAAAACGAGGAGACTCTTAATAAAGCTGCGGCAGTTCTGGGCGCAATCCATGCAGCGAATGAACTGAAGAGAAACTGATGTTTAAACTACTTTTCTCACTCTTGCTTATTTCCGTCCTGGCAATTTCCATCAGTCGTCGAGTTCGGCTCGCATCTCGCTACGAACGCGCGCCTAGAAAATTGAATCCCTGGAGTTCACTCGATAAGGGCATTGATCCAACAGATCCAGAGAGCCACTCATGAGCGTCCTAGATTCCATCATCGAAGGTGTTCGTGAAGATTTGGCAGCACGCCGCCTTCCGCTTGCTCAGATTCATCAACGTATCGAAGCCATCGCGCCGCCACTTGATGCCCACGCATTCCTCACTCGCGACGAGATGAATGTGATTGCTGAAGTCAAGCGTTCTTCTCCGAGCAAGGGTGCACTTGCACCAATCAGTGACCCCGCTTCGCTTGCTGAGCAATACCAAGAAGCAGGCGCTTGCGCTGTGAGTGTATTAACTGAACGCCGACGTTTCGGTGGCTCTCTCGAAGATCTTGATGCTGTCCGTAAGCGAGTCGAAATTCCTGTGTTGCGGAAAGATTTTATGGTTGACGAATATCAATTCCTCGAGGCACGAGCACATGGCGCAGATATTGTTCTTCTCATTGTCGCCGCACTTTCCAAGAGCCAGCTCAATGATTATTACGACCTTGCTACTGAATTAGGGATGGCCTCACTTATAGAGGTGCATACAGCGCACGAACTTGAGAGTGCGATGAATATCAACCCGCGAATAATCGGCATCAACTCTCGCAATTTAAAGACTCTTGATGTTGATAGTCACGCCTTTGCAGAGTTAATTCCACAGATTCCCGCCGATGTGATTCGAGTCGCTGAATCGGGAATATCTACTCGTGCCGATGTCGAATTCGCTCAGAATGCAGGAGCCACTGCGATTTTGGTGGGTGAGGCTCTGGTCAAGTCTGGTGATCCAATTTCTGCCATGCAGGAACTACTAGGTCGCAGGTAGTCTTTCGCCATGACAACTGTCGATGATCTCGCAGGACATTTTGGTCCGTACGGAGGTCGCTTCGTACCTGAAGCGCTCATAGGCGCTCTCGAAGAACTTGATGCTGCACGCATCAAGGCTGCGACAGATCCTGAATTTATTGAAGAACTTGCAGAACTTCACCGCACCTATACAGGGCGACCTAGCATCATTACCGAAGCTAAGCGCTTTGCTGAACATGCAGGTGGTGCTCGCATTATTCTCAAGCGAGAAGATCTCAACCACACCGGTAGCCATAAAATTAATAATGTACTTGGGCAAGCTCTACTCACTAAGCGAATGGGTAAGAAGCGCATCATTGCCGAAACCGGCGCTGGCCAACATGGAGTTGCGTCGGCAACTGCTGCAGCACTTATGGGTCTCGAATGTGTTGTGTATATGGGTGAGGAAGATACAAAGCGACAGGCTCTTAACGTTGCGCGAATGAAACTTTTGGGCGCTGAAGTAATTCCTGTAACAACAGGATCGCGCACACTCAAAGATGCGATCAATGAAGCGATGCGCGATTGGGTTACAAATGTAGAGACGACTCATTATTTATTGGGCACAGTTGCAGGTCCTCATCCATTCCCTTCTATGGTTCGTGACTTCCACAAAATTATTGGCGAAGAAGCTCGCGATCAAGTTCTTGCACTGACAGGCCGACTCCCTGATGCAGTACTTGCATGCGTTGGTGGAGGGTCCAATGCGATTGGAATATTCCATCGCTTTATCTCAGACTCATCAGTTCGATTGATTGGCCTTGAGGCTGCAGGTGATGGAGTTGAAACAGGTCGCCATGCAGCAACAATTACAGGCGGATCTCCAGGAGTTCTTCACGGTAATCGGACATATGTTCTGCAAGATGCCAATGGGCAGACAGTAGAGTCACATTCAATTTCCGCCGGACTTGATTATCCAGGTGTGGGACCAGAGCACGCTTATTTACATGACATCGGACGCGCTGAGTACCGAGCAATCACCGATGAGCAAGCAATGCATGCATTTGCACTCTTGTGTAAAACCGAAGGCATTATTCCCGCTATCGAAACCGCTCATGCCTTAGCTGGTGCGTTACAAGTTGGCAATGAACTTGGCAAAGATGCAGTGATC
>WLME01000015.1 GCA_009700365.1 Actinomycetota bacterium
GAACCAGTCTTACTTCACGTTATAACCGAAAAAGGTAAAGGGCATCAACCAGCGATTGCAGATGAAGCAGAGAAGTTTCATGCTGTTGGAATCGTGGACCCAGAAACAGGTACTCCGCTTGGTAAATCTAAGACCAGTTGGACAAGCGTTTTTTCAGATGAACTCGTTTCCATTGGCCAGCAGCGCAAAGATATTGTTGCCATTACTGCCGCAATGCTTGGTCCTACAGGCCTTGATAAATTCGAAAAGGTCTTTCCTGAACGCACCATCGATGTGGGCATTGCCGAGCAACATGCTGTCACTAGTGCCGCTGGATTAGCATTCGCTGGACTTCACCCAGTTGTAGCCGTCTATTCAACGTTTTTAAATCGCGCATTTGATCAGATGTTGATGGATGTGGCTTTACATAAAGCCGGAGTCACCTTTGTACTTGATCGTGCTGGAATTACTGGCGACGATGGACCTTCACACAATGGGGTTTGGGATCTTGCGCTGACTGGCATCGTTCCGACATTGCACGTAGCAGCTCCTCGTGATGCATCTCGCCTGCGAGAAACTCTTCGAGAGGCAGTAGATATTTCAGATGCCCCATCGCTGATTCGTTTTCCAAAAGGTGCAGTACAAGAAGATATTCCGGCATTTGAACGTCGTGATGGAATTGATGTCCTCTACCGGGGCGAAAGCGCAGATGTACTTCTTGTCAGCGTGGGAGCTATGGCTGCTATAGCGGTAGAGGCAGCCTCACAGGCATATCGCGAAGGCGTCGGAGTTACTGTCATCGATCCTCGCTGGGTAAAACCACTTCCGCAATCACTTGTAACTATGGCTCAGCGGTATAAGAGCGTAGTTGTACTCGAAGATGGAATTCGCCATGCGGGTATTGCGAGCTCGATCTCTGAACTATTCCGAGAAGCCGGCATCAACGTGGCACTTCATAGCATTGGGATACCTCTTGAATTTATTGAACATTCAAAGCGTGCAGAGATACTTGAAGATCTTGGAATTACTGCTCAGAAAATTTCACGCGATATCGTTGAGTGGAACTCTACTGTGGAAGAGATGCAATTCCCGGAGCATGAAAACGTTGACCGCAAACAGACTCGCTAATTCCTTCACGATCTAAATACGGCAATATTCCGCCCAGGTGCATCGGCCAGCCAGCTCCCATTAACATGCAGAGATCAATTTCTGCAGGCGATGAAACAACTCCTTCATCGAGCATCATGCGCGCCTCTTGAGCTAGCGCTGTGAGAGCGCGAATGCGAACCTCTTCGGCAGTTGAGGGAGTGCTGCCTTTATGTACCAGAGCTAACGCCACCGGATTAGGCCCGAATGAACCATCGTCATTTTTAATATAGAAAGTTTTGACGCCTTCTTTGACCATCGCCTGCATCGTAGGTGAAATGCGATAGCGAGGTCCAAGGTTTGCATTCAATGTTTCTGCAACATGGAGAGCAACACCTGGACCAACTAACCCAAGGAGTTCGAATGGAGACATCGGGAAACCGATGCTGCGCATTGCATTATCTGCAGTTGCAGGATCTGTACCTTCATCTACTGCATCGGTAATCTCACCCATGAATCTGGTGAGAAGTCGATTGACGACAAAGCCCGGTGCATCTTTACAGATAATCATCGTCTTCTTGAGCTCTTTGCCAATATTTACAGCAGTTGCAGTAGTTGCATCATCGGTATGTGAGGTACGAGCAACCTCTAGAAGCGGCATTACAGCAACCGGGTTGAAGAAGTGGAAGCCAACAACGCGTTCAGGATGTTCAAGCCCCTCACTCATCCGCTCGACCGAGAGAGATGAGGTATTTGTGGCAAGAACACATTCTGGGCCAACAATCTTTTCAAGTTTCTTGAAGAGTTCTTGCTTCAGGGATAGCTCTTCAAATATTGCCTCAATAATGAAGTCGCAACCTGCAAAGACTTGCTGGTCTGATGATCCACTAATCAAAAGAGCGAGACGCCCTGCAGCTTCAGCGCTCATTCGTTTCTTTTCGACGAGTTTTGTAAGTTCGTTCTTCACCCATGCAACGCCTTTATCTGCGCGCTCTTGATCAATATCTGTCATCACGACAGGACATTTGAGATTGCGAAGTAAGAGAAGCGCTAATTGCGATGCCATAAGGCCAGCGCCAACTACTCCAACGCGAGCCACTTTGCGACCGAGTGCAGGTTTTGGGGCACCTTCAACTTTTTTCCGCTTCTTCTGAATTAGATTAAATGCATAGAGTGATGCGCGAAGAGGGTCTGCCATAGTCAAATCAGCAAGAGCAATATCTTCTGCATCAAAACCTTGGCCACGGGTATTAGTCCTTGCATCAGCGATGAGAGCAAGGGCCTTGAGGGGAGATGCAATTTCAGCTCCGCCATATTTCTTCAGCGCCGCTGCGCGACCTGCAGCAAGTGCTGAATCCCAGGCAGGATCAGATGAATAATCCTTTCGTTCAATCTTTGTCGCACCGCTCAAGACAGATGCTGCAAAAGCGACTGATCTCTCCAGAAAATCAGCAGGGACGAAGACAGCATCAACGATGCCTAGGTTGAGAGCATCTTTTGCTTTCATCATTGTGTTGTTATTAAGTGCATTTCCGATAATGATCTGAACTGCGCGTTCGGGGCCAACTAACTTAGGAACAATTGTTGCTCCACCCCAGCCAGGAACTAATCCAAGAAAAACTTCGGGCAGGCCAGTAAGCGCAGTTGCTGACAAGGTTCGGTAATTACAGTGAAGTCCAACTTCGAGTCCACCACCGAGCGCTAGACCATTGATAAATGCAAAAGTTGGGATTCCGATTTCATCAAGTCGACGGAATGTGTCGTGGCCCAATTTTCCGATAGCAAGTGATTGTTCGCGCTTACTCAAGAATGAGAGTGCAGAGAGGTCGGCTCCTGCTGCAAAGATAAATGGCTTTCCAGTTATTGCGATGGCGGCAGGCTTGCGTGATGCTGCATCAGTGATCGCAGCATCAAGTGCGGCCAGGGATCGCGGCCCAAAGGTATTGGGGCGTGTGTGATCAAATCCGTTATCGAGAGTGATGAGTGCAAGAGTTCCTTTATATCCAAAGGGGGATAGGTCGACATCACGTACTAATGCATTAGTAACAATCTCTTCTGGCGCACCTTCTGGAAGCTGAGTTGATGTAGTCATTACTTCTGCCCTCCTGTGAAGTGTGGGTTCTCCCAAATGATTGTGCCGCCCATACCCAGGCCTATACACATCGTTGTGATTCCATAACGCACAGCAGTCTTCTCTTCAAAGGTGCGAGCTAAGTTGAGCATCAAGCGAACACCAGATGAAGCAAGAGGATGGCCCACCGCGATAGCGCCACCGTAAGGATTAACGCGTGGATCATCATCTGCGATTCCGAAGTGATCTAAGAATGCAAGAACTTGTACAGCGAATGCTTCATTGACTTCGAATGCGCCAATATCTTCAATCTTCAGCCCGGCTTTTTCTAGCGCTTTGATTGTTGAAGGCACAGGTCCATAGCCCATAACTTCTGGTTCAACTCCAGCGAAGGCAAATGTGACCATACGTGCCTTAATTGTGAGGCCAAGTTCTTTCGCCTTATCTTCACTTGCAAGAAGTGCCGCGGTTGCACCGTCATTAAGTCCAGATGAATTTCCAGCGGTGACTCGACCTGCAGGACGAAAAGGAGTCTTAAGGCCTGCGAGTCCTTCCATTGTTGTTGTGGGGCGAGGTGCCTCGTCTATAGTTGCAATCGCCCACCCAAGTTCTGGATTGCGCGCTGCTGTTGGAATTAAATCGCGTTGAATTTTTCCATCAACATATGCTTGTGCCGTCTTCACTTGAGAGTTGAGTGCATATGCATCTGCACGTTCCTTTGTCAGATGTGGAAAGCGATCGTGCAATCGTTCCGCAGTGGCACCCATAGCGAGCGCATCTTGCTCCACTAACTTCTCTGCAAGATATCGAGGGTTGGGATCCATGAGCTCGCCCATTGGATGATTTCCCATATGTTCAACCCCACCGGCGATTGCAATATCAATTGCACCCATCGCGATTGCACCTGCAATAGTTGTCGTTGCAGTAAGTGCCCCTGCACACCAGCGATCGATCGAGTAACCCGGAACAGTCTTTGGAAGACCAGCGAGAAGTGTTGCGCTGCGTCCGATATTCATTCCTTGATCACCTGTCTGCGTCGCAGCAGCGATAGCGACATCATCAATAGATGCAGGATCAACTTTCGGATTGCGGTCGAGTAATCCACGAATTGCGCGAACCATCAAATCATCGGCGCGGGTTCCGGCATACATGCTGCCTGCCTTACCGAATGGGGTGCGGACAGCGTCGACGAGGACGACAGAACGAACGTGTGAGGACATAGAACTTCCTTCGCTGGTGAGTATGTTTCTAGGTTACTCGCCAGTAGGAGAAAAGGCTATGCGTGGAGAGGTGTTTTTGCCTTGGGCGCAGGAGCTAGATAGGCAGTAATCGTGAGAGCTAGATAGGCAACCCACGTGAAGAGTTGAAGCCAAGATGTTGTTGTGTCAAAGCCGATGGTTCCAGCGAGCATTGATGCGACCAATGAATCCTTTGGCATCCATGATGTGACATTCCAAGCGAAGGCATCTGGACCCGGAAGGAAACCAAACTCCTGGAACTCGTGAATTCCATAGGAAAGTACGCCACCAGCAACAACGATCAGGGCTACACCAGAGTAGGTAAAGAATTTTCCAAGATTGATTTTGACTGAGCGGTTATAGATTCCATAACCAAGGGCTACAGATGCAGCAAGGCCGAGAACTAGGCCGAGAGTAGCTGTTGAGAATGCTCCAACGGTCTTGAAATTGCTGTATAAAAATAGAGATGTTTCAAGGCCTTCGCGAGCTACAGCAAAGAATGAGAGAGTTCCGATTGAAAGTGCGCCGGCTGAAACTGCGACTGCAGCCTTTCCGTGGAGTTCATCGCGCAGTCCGCGGGCTGTGCGCTTCATCCAGAAGACCATCCAGGTGACCATGGCAACTGCTACAAAAGAGGTAGTCCCAGCGAAGAGCTCTTCGCCCTTGGGAGAGAGCTCAGCCGAGGTATAGGAGAGAAAGGCGCCAAGGGCCAAGCTCGCTGTTATTGCGAGGGCTACACCTGTCCATAAGGCGCGGAGATGGTGTCTGCGCTCGCTTTTGACCAGGTAGGCCACAAGGATTCCAACGATGAGCGATGCTTCAAGGCCCTCTCGCAGGGCGATGATCAATGTGCTGAGCATGGTGAGAGAGTAATTGACCCTCTGTAATTACGCAACTCCAATGTTGCGTAATTCGTCACTCTGCAGGTGGGGCCTCGGTCGGGCTTTCGAGCTCTGGGATCTCTAGAGGCTCACGCTCGGTGAGAGCCTTCTCCAGAATCGGTGATGCAATTTCGGCTTGCCAGCGACGAGCTCCCATAGCAACGAGTGAATCAAAGACAGGCGTAGTTGGAGGTTCCCAGCAAATGCGTCGAACAAGTTCGGGGCTAATCATGTTCTCGAGAGGAATCGAGAGTTCTTCAGAACGTATCTGCAAATTGAATCTGGCATGTGAGAGCGGTGCATATTTCTCTGGAAAACGTTCGCGCCAAATTTTAATCGGTGGCATCGCATCGCTCTTAGATCGCGATTCGGGCCATTGATCTTCAGGTAGAGAAATTGCATCAGTGATACATGTAATCCATGTAGCGGCATTTTCAAGCCATCGCGCTCGCAGGCCGAGTGGGCGAAGTATCTTCTCCAGATGTTTACGATTTGTAATCGGCGCTTTATCAGATGCAATTGCAATTTCAGTGATCGCTGCATCCGAGAGTAGGCGACTAGGTGAAACATCTAGTTCGCGAGCAATCTCATTTCGAGCATTCCATAATTGGCGTACTACTGCCATGTGGTTGCGTTTCTTTATTTTATGCATCCCTGAAGTTCGTCGCCAAGGATCAACTCTCGGCTTCGCTGCAGGCGCGGTGACGATGGCGGCAAAATCTTCCTTTGCCCATTCCCACTTTTTTGCATCGAATAAAAGTTGATAAACCTTTTCGCGAAGTTCTACAAGTAGTTCAACATCTAGCGCTGCGTAATTGAGCCAATCATGGGGAAGTGGGCGTTGAGACCAATCGACTGCCGAATGTTCCTTAGCTAGTGATACGCCCATTAATGTCTCCAAAAGTGGGCCAAGACCAACGCGGGCTAAACCTGCAATTCTTCCACCTAATTCAGTGTCAAAGAGAATCTGAGGATTAATTCCCAATTCACGCAGACAGGGTAAGTCTTGAGTGCTTGCATGAAGAATCACCTCTTCATCGCGAATCATTTCATTGAGCTTGATGAAACAGCGATGGTTGGGACCAAATGGAATTGGATCTATCAGGTGCAAGCCACCACCAGTGCGCTTTATCTGAATGAGATATGCACGTGCGCTGTATTTGTACCCTGATGCACGCTCGGCATCAAAGGCAAAAGGGCCAGATCCCAAGGCGAGTTCAGTAAGCGCAGAATCAAATGCCGCTTCAGTATCAATCAGATTGGGTACTCCTGCTTGAGGCGTAAGCAAAGGAGTTGGTTGTACCGCCTCAGTTACTTCGGGATTAACGTCAGACACGGCGGCGGGCTGCACTAATTGATGCAATACCTTCTGGAACCGGTGGAAGCCCTGCAACTTCAGTCATGAGATTGCACCAACCTTGTACGTGAGGAAAAATATCTTCAATTTTACTTATCAGCGGTGACCAAGAAGCGCGAATTTCAATTTCAGAGTTGTTATTTCGTGGCGAGAGTTTTCCGAAAGAAGCGCTCGATACTCGCGTAACAGTTCCACTCGGTGCGTTAAATTCTGCGCCTGTGTCAGCTAAGGAATCCAGAAGCCAGTTCCACCCATTTTCAGGAAGTAGTGGATCTTCTTGCATCTCGCCTTCCACAGCAGCACGCATAAAAGTCACGCAGCGGAAGTCACCTTCCCAGGTATCTTGACCACCCGGTTCGTACAAGATGACAAAACGTCCTGATGCAATTTCATCTTCAGCGTCGCCTAAGGCGCCGTTAGAAATATCGGCAGTAAATGCAAATGAATGTGTTGCCAATTTTTGGGGCGCAGGAACTTCCTCAAGAATGATTTCGTCTCGTGGAGTAAATGTCCGCAAAAGTTCGATTAACTGATCGAAGGCAAAGGACGATTTCACTGCCTAATTCTAAAGTTCAAGCAGCTCAGTACGTGGGAGGCTGAGATTCTTAGCGTGTAGAGTCCTCGCTATGGTCAGCCTGCTAGCGTTATTTTCAAGCGCGCTGTGGGGAAGTGCCGATTTTTTTGCGGGAAAGATGAGCAAGAAATTTCCTTCGATAGCAGTTCTAGCAACGAGCCAGGCAATCGGTTTCATTACTGGGGTGATATTGGTGGCAATCTCTGGCGCCTGGCGATCTGAAGCTTTCGGCGCTCACGGATATTTTTTTGCTGGGGTTTGTGCTGGCTTTTGTGGGTATGCAGGATTAATCAGTCTTTATGGGGCGCTCTCTACTGGGCGCATGGGTGTTGTGTCACCAATTAGTTCACTCGGCGCACTCATTCCATTGGGATACGCAATCTGGATAAAGGGTGATCACCTATCTACCGTTCTTAGTATCGGAGTAGTAGCAGCTCTCTTGGGTGGCTTTCTTGCAAGCGGTCCAGAAATATCTCAAGGTCTTCCACTTAAGCCAGTACTTCTTGCGCTATCGGCGGCGCTCTTCTTTGGCCTTGCCTTGGTCTTTATGGCGATTGGTTCGCAAAGTAGCGCTTTGATGACCATGACGATTATGCGTTCCACGACACTCGTAATTGGGATCGGGATATTTGCGAAGGTGCGAAATCTTGGGGGTCTTGGCCGGACCGAGATTCCTATTTTGATCTTTATTGGAGTCGCAGATTTTGCTGCCAATCTATTTCTGGGAGTGGCAACTACGAAAGGTCTTGTCTCCCTAGCCATGGTGCTTGGATCTTTATATCCAATTGCGACTGCGTTGCTTGCATATAAGTTGCTGCATGAGCGATTGCATAAAGTGCAATACGTTGGAATTTTTCTTGCAGTGATTGGCGTTTCTTTGATTTCAGCTTTCTAGCTAGTGAGTTGCAGAGATAAATCTCGTTCCTTGTACCGTCTTTTCAATTCTTTGAGGAAAATTTTCAAGAAGTGCCTCTATATCTATTAAATGTTCGCCGCCGGTTACCTCGGTAATACTCAGTTCGAGATTATCAATGCGTTGTGCATTGATTAAATCCCTGACGATTGATATCCCTGCTTCAATATGAATATTTGGCCCAAAGGTAACGATTGCGCGATCGAGCGCTTTTTCGGGTGGCAAATTCCAGCAGTGTGCCAACCTATTGTCCGCTAATGGATTGATGAGACTTCGAGAAATAACAACGACTGGAACCGGAGTCCGGTGATATGGCTCTACTCTCGCGGTTGCGCCACCGATAATGATGCAATCGGCCAATCTGCGACGTGCAAGAAACTCTGATCGGTCTGCATTACTCGATACCCCTGCAGAGTTGCCATTTTTGGATGTAGACCCATCGCTACCGACAACGAGAGTCAAAGTGACCGCCATACGCGTAAGAGTATTGAATTTCTCACTCATTTATCAGCCAAATCCCTCATTTGAAATTGAAAATCAATATGGATGAGCGTTAGCCTTAAAACATGAGAAGTCGAATGAGCGCTGGCGCTTTCCTATCTGCCATCGTAATTCTCCTTCCACTTATCTCTTCTCCGGTAGCGACTGCGGCTCAGACTCTTGCTCAGGTTCAAGCACGAGTAAATAGACTCGCAGATGAAGCAACCAGTGCAGCTGAAGGTGCGCAGGAAGCAAAGGTGAAACTTGCAGCTCTCACCCGAAGCCTTGCTGGAATTCAGGCTCAAGCTGCAGTGCAAGGCAAGACCGTTGATGCGATTTCTAAGACTCTGGGTTCCATTGCAGTCGAACAATATAAATCGGGTTCGATTAGTCAGAGCCTTGAGTTGCTCTTCTCTTCAGATCCATCTCTCTATCTCTCATCAGCAGGTTCACTCGAGGCGATCACTCGTGGGAAATCTATTCAACTTCGCAAATTTAAATCAGCCGAACAAGCGCTCAATGCCACATCGCTTACAGTCAGCGATCGTCTAGCCCAAGTTAAAGCCTTACAAAAGACCCTTGCTCGAAATAGCGCAGTGGCAAATGCAAAACTTGCCGAGGCCAAGGCGTTATTGGCTACTTTGAAGAAGGAAGACCGCGAGAGATTGGCAAAGTTAGCTGCAGAGCAAGAGGATGCCGACCAAGCCTCATCTCTTGTCGCCGCAAAGAGCGCTTCCGGCGTTTCTGGTCGCGCAGGAACTGCATTGAAATTTGCCTTCAAGCAAATTGGCGACCGATATGTTTTCGGCGCATCCGGAATGGTTTATTGGGATTGTTCAGGGTTGACTATGCGAGCCTTCCAAGCAGCAGGTGTCTCACTTCCTCATTCATCCGCATCGCAAGCCCGAATGGGTAAATCAATTCCGCTCAATAAGAAACAACCTGGCGATCTACTTTTCTTTGGCCGACCGGTTTCGCATGTTGGAATCTATATAGGTGGAGGTCGAATGGTTCATGCTCCACGACCTGGTTCTCGCGTAAAAGTTGCGGTTGCATCAATCGGGCGCAAGCCCTTGGTGGCCGTGCGCCGGTTCTAGTGGACTCTATGACTGCGAATTCTCATCGAATCCTTTGCATAACTAATGATTTTGGCCCTCGTGCTGGTGGAATCGAAACATTTGTTATTGGTCTCATAGAACGTCTTCCAAAGAATTCAGTCATCGTCTATACATCTTCACAGAAAGACTCAGATGAATTCGATAAGGCTTGGATGAATGATTTCGGAGTAGAAGTCATTCGCGATAAATCCACCATCCTTCTTCCATCATTTCGCGTTGGAAGAATCGTTCGCAACCTTGTAAAAGATCGTGGAATTACACGAGTTTTCTTCGGTGCCGCGGCTCCATTAGCGCTGCTGTCTCAAGGACTGCGCAGAGCTGGAGTAAAGAAGATAGTTGCACTGACGCATGGACATGAAGTGTGGTGGTCGAGATTATGGCCTTTCTCGTGGGCTATGCGCAGAATCGGAAATGGTGTCGATCACCTGACTTATCTCGGAGAATTCACACGTCGAAATATTGCTTCGCCTCTCTCGCAACGCGCACAGGATGCGATGGTGAAAATTGCACCAGGTATTGATGTCGACCATTTTGCTCCACAACCTGCGGCAGCCCAACTTCGTCATGAACTTGGTCTAGCTGAGAAGAAAGTAATAGTTAGCGTTGGGCGACTTGTCCATCGCAAAGGGCAAGACACTCTCATCGAAGCATTGCCCGAAATTCTTACAAAGATTCCAGAAGCCCATCTGCTCTTTATTGGAGATGGTCCGTATAGAGAGTATTTACTTAAACGAAGTAACGAGTTAGCAGTTGCAGACCACATAACTTTCATTGGAAGAATTAGGTATGCAGACTTACCCACTTATTTCTGTGTAGGCGATATTTTTGCAATGCCTTCACGATCTCGGCTTGCTGGACTAGAAGTTGAAGGGTTGGGAATCGTCTATCTCGAGGCAAGCGCCTGTGGCCTTGCAGTTATTGGGGGAGAGTCAGGCGGTGCACCGGATGCTCTTATCGAAGGTGAAACTGGCCTGGCAGTAGATGGAACATCACCATCTGCCGTAGCAAAGGCTGCAATAGCTCTGCTCTCGCAACCTGCCCTAGCATCTCACATGGGTATTCGCGGAAGAGAATGGATTTCAACGCAATGGCGATGGGATTTGTGGGCATCACGTTTCAATGAGTTACTTCAGTAATCCAGCCCGTCTCGCTTTTGCAATGGCTTGTACTCTGTTTTCGACATCCAACTTGCTATAGATTGAAGATAAGTGCTTCTTGAGTGTTGATTCTGCGATGAAGAGTCGCGCAGATAACGCCTTTAAGGAATCACCCTCGTCTAATTGCGAGAGAATCTGCAGTTCTCGCTGGGATAAATGAAAAGCATCTTGGTCTCTCTCAAGTATCTGAGCCATAGATTTCGCTGAGAACGAATTCGGAGAAGTGAGGGCGTGATCTACGAATGTAAGCAATACGGGAATAGGTTCAGACTTGTGTAGGTAAGAGCTTGCTCCCGCACGCATTGCCGCAAGAACATACTCATCTTCTTCGTGCATGCTTAATACAATAATTGCAGCACTTTTCGAAATAGTTCTGACCCAGGTAACAAACTCAAGCCCATTACCATCGGGGAGATTTATATCTACAAAGATAAGTTGAGGGTCTAGTGCAGCAGCCTGAGCGATTGCCTCGCTCTTGGATGCAGCGGCATAAATCGAAAATCCACCCCTCATTTCTAGGGCCCGACGAATCCCGTCACGAACTACTGCATGATCATCGATAATGAGAGTGGTTATCGAGGCGCTCATATCAAGAGCGCGATATGAGTCCCCTCAATACTTTCAATGGTAATGCTGCCTTGAAGTGCATGCACTCGCTCAACTATTCCGCTCAAGCCGAAGTGGCCATCTCTCATCTTCGCTCCTCCAATCCCGTTATCGCGAATTTCTAGACATGTGCGATTGTTTACGGGATAGAGGTCTATTGCTACATGGGAAGCCCTAGAGTGTTGAGTGACATTACGTAGGATCTCAATTGTTATTGCAAGAAGTTCGCTGATGGCAGTTGGCTCTAGATCCACATCTTCAAGCATGTAAGTGCAGGAAATGCCATTCAGGCAAGCCTGGGCAATACTGCGAATGCTTGATGCAAGCGACTTGTTTTCAGGGGAGCGCAGATTAAGAATCTCGCTTCGAACTTTTGAAATTAAGCCATCAACTTCAAGCCGCGTATTGCGAATCTGACTGCGAGCGTTTCGGTCAAGGGTAGTCTCGGCTAACAGAAGGTCGAGTGAATAGCCTATGCCCACTAAGTCCTGAGCAATTCCATCATGAAGTTCTCGAGCAACCGTAAGTCTTTCGGGAGATGGAAGTGCCATCAGCTCTTACTTAGTAAAAAGTGCAGCTATTTCAGATGCGTAATTCTCGGCGATTACATGGCGCTTTAGAGATAACTTCGCAGTGAGCTCACCGCTTGCAATTGTGAAGTCCTTCGCCAAGATTGTGAATTTTCGAATTGATTCGGCTTTTGAAACCGCCTTATTTGCCTCGTCTACTGCAGTTTGAATTACTGCCTGTAAATCAGGGTCATTAACAAGGGTTTCAATGGTCGCCCCAGTCTTATTGTTCGAGGCGATCCAACCTTTGAGCATATCTTGATCAATTGTGATGAGAGATGCGATGAATGGTTGGTTATCTCCAACCACCATACATTGGCTCACTAGAGGGTGTGCACGAAGGCGATCTTCAAGTACCGCCGGCGCCACATTCTTGCCTCCCGCGGTAACAATTAATTCCTTCTTGCGCCCAGTGATGTAAAGGAAACCTTCGTCATCTAGTTTTCCGAGGTCACCAGATCTAAACCATTCATTATCGAAAACTTCTTGATTGGCCGAATCATTCTGCCAATACCCACGCATGACAATTGCGCCCTTAATGAGAACTTCTCCGTCATCTGCAATCTTTATTGAAGTTCCAGGAATAGGACGCCCGACTGAGCCCACTCGTAAATTTTTTGTCACATTCAGCGTTGCTCCAGCGGTAGTTTCAGTTAATCCATAGCCTTCAAGAATCGTAATTCCTGCTCCACGATAGAAATGTCCCAGACGTGTGCCAAGTGGAGCTCCACCAGAAATCGCTGCCTCAACTGATCCGCCCATTGCGAGTCGAATTTTTGAATAAACGAGTTTGTCGAAAAGTGCATGCTTTAAGGAGAGCAGGGGATTGAAACCGCGCTTATCTTGGGCTTGGCTATATGCGATTGCAACTTCAGCAGCCTTTCGAAAGATTTTTCCCTTACCTGCAGCATCAGCCTTAGCTTCTGCGCCGTTATAAATTTTTTCAAAGATTCGAGGTACTGCAAGTACAAAAGTTGGCTTAAAGGATGCAAGGTCTGGTTGCAAGCGGCCAACTGGATCGCTGCAATGTGCCAGGTGTAGCCCAGCATGGATGGCACCAATCTGCACCATACGGCCGAATACGTGAGCTACGGGAAGAAAGAGGAGAGTTGATCCACCTGGTTTGAGAAAGAGATCGTTTGCAGCTTCTACGACATTGCCGCATTCGGAGAGAAAGTTAGAGTGCGTGAGTTGAACGCCCTTTGGGCGCCCCGTGGTGCCAGATGTGTAGATGAGCGTCGCAAGACTTGCAGGCACCAGAGCTGTACGACGACGCTCAATTTCTTCATCTGAAATGTGTGATCCTGAATTTTTCAAAACTGCTAGAACATCATCTGTCATCACCCAAATATGTTTTGTGTGAGATGGAATTACAGAATTTACGAGTTCGCGGTGAGCAGGAGTTTCAACAATTAATCCAACCGCCCCTGAATCATTGAGAATCCAGTCCACTTGCTCAGCAGATGATGTTTCGTAGATTGGGACTACACATCCTCCTGCGTACCAAATTGCGAAATCTAAAATTGTCCATTCGTAACGAGTACGGGCCATGATGGCCACGCGATCTCCTATTTGAATGCCAGCGGCTATCAGCCCTTTTGCAGTTGCACGAATCTCTTCTTCAACTTGTCGCGCAGTAAGTGGTTGCCAACCATCTCCAAGTGGACGCGACATCGTGATGCGATCTGGTTCAAACCAAGCGCGCTCTGCGATTAAATTTGTGAGATTACCGGCTGTCGCAGCCGGAATTACGGGAGGGATGGCGATCTCGTTCATGGCGCTAACGCTAGCGGTGGAGGACCGAGAAAGGGAAGATTAAGAGCTTCAATAATTTAATTGAAGTCTTGGTAGCCTTGCACCCATGTCAGATAAAAGCGTTTCGACCGTAATCATCGATGCACCACTGGCCGACGTCGAGTCTGCCCTCTTTGCTATCGATGCCTATCCAGAGTGGCTGAGCTCCATCAAGAAGGTGGAAGTCCTCGAGCGGGATTCTGAGAATCGAATCACCAAGGCGAAATTAGCTATCGATGCCGGAATGATGAAGGATCGAGTCACCCTCGATTACGACTGGTCCTCAGCGCCAGGAACCCTTACCTTCTCGATGGATGAAGCAGATCTTTTGACTCAGATGGATGGCACGTATCTGCTCAAATCAATCGATGCAGATTCAACGCAAGTTACCTATGAATTAACGGTGTCGGTCTCTCTTCCCGTACCGTCGATGATGATCACCAAGGCTCAACAGCAAACAATTGATGCTGCCCTAAAAGAACTGGCCGAACGAGTTTCTTAAATGGGTTACTCAATAGGCGTCGATGTTGGCGGTACCAAGGTACTTGGCGGTGTGGTCGAA
>WLME01000016.1 GCA_009700365.1 Actinomycetota bacterium
AATTTCCGCCGGACTTGATTACCCAGGAGTTGGTCCAGAGCATGCCTACCTTCACGATATTGGTCGCGCCGAATATCGCGCCATCACTGATGCCGAAGCGATGCACGCATTCGCGCTACTTTCAAAGACCGAGGGAATCATTCCTGCAATTGAAACCGCCCATGCACTAGCTGGAGCCCTTCAAGTCGGAAATGAACTTGGGCCGGATGCAATTATTTTAATTAATCTCTCTGGGCGCGGAGATAAAGATGTACAAACTGCGGCGCAATACTTCGGAATACCTCTGTAAATGCCAACTCCGCTCGATGATCTTTTCATTAAAGTTCGTGCAGAAAATCGCGCAGCGCTCATTGCATATATCCCAGCAGGCTTTCCGAGTATTGAAGGTTGCAAGAAGGTCATCAAAGCTTTTGTAGATGGCGGCGTTGATGCCATAGAAATTGGATTTCCCTATAGCGATCCTGTCATGGATGGACCAACTATTCAGGCAGCTGCAGATCAATCTCTCGCGCACGGAACTGGTGCTGCCGAAGTTTTTGGTGCTCTCAAAACTGCCACAGATCTGGGTGTGGCTGCAGTTGTCATGACCTACTGGAACCCCATTGAAAGATATGGCGTAGAAAAATTTGCTCAATCTATAGTTGATAATGGTGGATCTGGGGTCATTACACCCGATCTCACAATTGAAGAATCTCAAAGCTGGAAAGCCGCCGTTGAAAAGACGGGCATTAATCCGATTTATGTTGTTGCGCCTAGTACATCTGATTCACGTCTGCCATTGGTCACTTCACAGTGCGGTGGTTTTATTTATGCGGCAAGTCTGATGGGTGTAACAGGTACACGCACATCGGTCTCTTCAGGTGCAGCAGATTTGGTCGCTCGTATTCGCACAACCTCAAACCTCCCCATTTCAGTTGGACTAGGAGTCTCAACGCGCGAGCAAGCCAAAGGAGTTGCAGGGTATGCAGATGGCGTAATCGTGGGTTCTGCCTTCATCAAAGCGCTTCAAGAAGCACCTGATGAAGAAAGTGGACTGGCTGCTGTACGCTCGCTTGCATCAGAGCTTGCATTGGGAGTACGTGAAGGACGATGAAAAAATATCTTGGTTGGTTTGGGTTAATTGCTCGCCTAGTTCTTGGCGGAGTACTACTCGCAGCAGGTCTCTTAAAATATCAACACCTTGATAAATCGCAGATGGCAGTCCGTGCATACGAACTTCTTCCTATCTCTATCGCAAATTTCTTAGGAATCATTCTTCCCTTTGTCGAAATTGCTGTTGGAATCCTTCTTATTATTGGTGCGGCGACGAAAGTCTCTGCGGTCCTATCTGGAATTCTCATGATCGCATTCATCATCGGAATTTCCCAGGCTTGGGCACGCGGCCTCTCTATTGATTGCGGATGTTTTGGAGGCGGGGGGCAAGTTGAACCTGGTACGGCCAATTACCTTCCCGAACTCCTGCGTGATGGAGGGTTAGCCTTGCTGGCGATTTACCTTTTCCGCTACCCACAAAGTAAATTTGGACTCGACCGAAACCCTTCAGATGGAGAACAGAACAATGGTTAAAGAGAACCCGGGCAAAGATAGCTTCACTCGCAACCTTGTGATTGCAGTGGTGGTAGGCGTGGTACTTATCATGTTGGTACCAACTATTCTTTCCAAGCAGACAAATTCCTCTGCGAAGATTCCAGCAAATGTCTCTGCAGATCGCGGATATGGTGTTGTCTTTAATGGTGATGTGAAGGATGTTCCTGTCGTAGATATCTATGAAGATTTCCAGTGCCCAATCTGTATGCAATTTGAAAAGTTGAATGGACAGTACATCGAATCTTTGATCACAGAAAAGAAGGCAACGGTCGTTTATCACACGCTCTCATTCCTCGGGCCTGAATCCATCAATGCAGCAAATGCTGGGGCATGTTCGGCCGATGAAGGAAAGTTCTTGAATTTCCACAGAACCCTCTATGCAAATCAGCAAGCTGAGAATTCTGGCGCTTGGTCCAATGATGTATTGGTCGTACTTGGTCAGACAGCCGGAATTGCTTCCAAGAATTTCACCTCGTGTGTCAAGAACTTGGCGTATAAGGATTGGGTCTCCAATGTTGCTGCCGCAGGAGCTAAGGCGAATGTAAATTCAACGCCTACAGTATTTGTTAATGGCAAGGAGCTCGATCGTAATACCGAGTACTTCAGTGCCGATAAATTTAAAGCAGCCATAGAGCGCGGATAATTGTGAGACTCTCAATTCCAACTCCGACAACTTCGGTAGTTGCAATTGGGCCACTGACAATTCACTTCTATGCCATCTGCATCATTGCAGGTGTGGCATGTGCCCTGTGGTTAGGAAATAGACGCTTCCTAAAATTCGCCCCTGACTCAACAGGGGTTGTCAGCGATGTTGCAGTAGTTGCCATTCCAGCAGGGGTTATCGGAGGGCGTCTCTATCACGTTCTCACAACTCCCGAAAAATACTTCGCCGGAAATGGCAACTTCCTAGATATATTTCGAATTTGGGAGGGCGGACTCGGAATTTGGGGCGCGATATTTCTCGGAACAGTGGGTGCCTACTTTTCTTATCAACGTTTGCGATCACGCAGAGAGCTGCCATCCTTTCTAGTATTTGCTGATGCGCTTGCTCCAGGAATTCTCATAGCGCAAGCGATTGGTCGATGGGGCAATTGGTTTAATGGTGAACTTTTTGGACGCCCTCTCAAAGCCGCATGGGCTCTCGAGATTCCAGAGTATTTGCGACCAAACGGCTTTCAACAATATTCAACGTTTCACCCTACATTTCTCTATGAATCAATCTGGTGCCTACTTTTAGCCATCTCTCTTCTCGCAATTTCAAGGAGACTTGCGCCAGGGGCAATTTTCACTCTCTATGTAGCTCTCTATAGTTTTGGTCGTTTCTTTATCGAGGGGCTCCGAATCGACTTTGCACATTCAATTGGTGGCCTTCGCCTCAATCAATATGTCGCTCTATTCATAACAGTGAGTGCCCTTGTTGCGTTAACGCACTTATTAAAGAGAAAGCGGTAGGCTAGAAATATGGCACTCGAAGACGTCTATCAACGCAATCTCCATCATCGCACTCATCGTGCAGGTTGGTTGCGCGCTGCAGTACTTGGCGCTAATGATGGACTCGTCTCTACCGCAAGTTTGATGATTGGTGTCGCAGCTGCAAAATCCGGCGAACAAGGATTTCTTGTCACTGCTGGGGCGGCAGGCATTGCAGCAGGTGCAATGTCGATGGCTGTCGGAGAATATGTATCAGTTCGATCTCAAAATGACATTGAAGAATCTGATCGACTTTTGGAAATCGAGCACCTTGCAAGTGATCCTGAAGGCGAATTAGAAGAGTTGATTGAGATTTATATCAACCGTGGATTACCGCGAGAGCTTGCAACGCAAGTTGCTCAAACGATGCACGAGAAAGATCCATTAGCGGCACATTTACGCGATGAATTAGGACAACATCCGCACACTAAGGCACGTCCGGTCCAAGCAGCGATAGCTTCGGCATGTGCATTTACCCTTGGTGGTCTCATTCCATTCGTCGGAGCATTTGCCCCATCAGCTGGAAAGGCTGCCTGGAGCATCATCGCCTTCACCCTTGTCGGATTGGTTATCACCGGGATAGTCAGCGCAAAAACGGCCGGCTCCAAACTTCTCATCCCAACCTTGCGTGTCATCGGCGGCGGCTGCCTCGGTATGGCGATCACCGCTGGAATTGGTCAATTACTTCATGTGAGTGGCATCTAGAGCACCACGGTTGTACTCTTTCGACATTGATTTATCTGCTCTTCGAGCAACGGGCCAGAGTTGTCCCTTTTGATTTATTTAAAAAGGATAACCAGCAATGGCACTCTCATCGAACTACCCCGCAGCGCAAGGTCTCTACGACCCAGCGCTTGAGCATGATGCTTGCGGTGTTGCGATGGTTGCCACCCTCAATAAAGTTGCAACACATGACATTGTCGCAAAGGCGCTCATCGCACTACGCAACCTTGAACACCGCGGTGCCTCAGGAGCTGAACCAGATAGCGGAGATGGTGCAGGAATTCTGATCAGAGTCCCTGACGAGTTTTATCGCGCAGTATCTTCCTTTGAACTTCCACATGCTGGTTCTTATGCCACAGGAATTGCATTTGTTGCACAAGGTGTTGATGTTCAAGCAGAAATATCTCAGCTTGCGTCCGAGGAAGGTCTCGAAGTTCTTGGTTGGCGCGATCTTCCAATCAATTCGTCTTCACTAGGCAAGACCGCACTCTCGGTAATGCCGCAATTCCGTCAACTCTTTCTCAAAGGCAAGAAAGGTGAATCAGGAATAGTTCTTGACCGATTGGCCTTCGCACTTCGCAAGCGAGCAGAACATAACCTTGAAATCTATTTCCCTTCACTTTCATCGCAGACTATCGTCTACAAGGGAATGCTTACGACCGGGCAACTTGAAGAATTCTTCCCGGATCTCAGCGATAAACGAGTTGTGTCACCGCTTGCACTCGTTCACTCTCGCTTCTCGACAAATACTTTTCCATCATGGCCACTTGCGCACCCTTATCGCTTTATTGCTCACAACGGTGAGATCAATACAGTAAAAGGAAATCGCAATTGGATGCGCGCACGCGAGTCACTGCTAGCAAGTGATCTCATTGGTGGCGATCTCAAACGCCTCTATCCAATTGTCGAGATGTCAGGTTCAGACTCAGCATCTTTTGATGAAGTTCTTGAGCTGCTCTACCTAGGTGGCCGTTCACTTCCACACGCAGTGTTGATGATGATTCCTGAGGCTTGGGAGAATCACGCAACGATGTCTCAGAAGCGGCGCGATTTCTATGCATTCCATGCATCTTTGATGGAACCCTGGGATGGACCTGCTTGTGTCACATTTACAGATGGCCATCAAGTAGGTGCGGTGCTTGATCGCAACGGACTTAGACCTTCTCGTTACTGGGTGACAGATGACGGTCTTGTAGTGCTTGCTTCAGAAGTCGGAGTTCTAGATTTCCCCGCAGAAAAGATTGTACGTAAAGGTCGATTGCAGCCAGGAAAGATGTTCCTTGTCGATATTGAAGCAGGACGCATCATTGAAGATGATGAAATTAAGGACTCTCTCGCTGATGCTGCGCCGTATGGCACATGGCTCAAAGATGGAATGATTAAATTATCTGATCTTCCTTCTCGCGAACATATTGTCTACCCTCACAAATCAGTTATTCGCCGACAAAAAGCGTTCGGTTACACCGAAGAAGAAATCAAGATCATTGTCACCCCTATGGCCAAAGGTGGGGGAGAAGCTCTTGGTTCTATGGGAACCGATACGCCAATCGCAGCGCTATCTGCAAAACCTCGTCTTCTCTTTGATTACTTCACGCAACTCTTCGCACAAGTAACTAACCCGCCTCTAGATGCCATTCGAGAAGAACTTGTCACAAGCCTTGGCGGTTCTATTGGGCCAGAACACAACTTGCTTGACCCTGGCCCTGAATCCTGCAAACAGATTTCACTTGCATTCCCTGTTATTGATAACGATGAACTTGCAAAGATCATCCATGTTAACGCTGACGATGATTATCCAGAGCTTGAGGCTTATGTAGTTCGAGGACTCTTTCCTGTCACCGGAGACGGCAACACACTCCGTACTCGACTTGAAGAAATCAAACAAGAAGTTTCAGATGCAATCGCAAATGGTGCGCGCGTTATTGTTCTCTCGGACCGCGATGGAGATGCTGAAGATTGCCCGATTCCTTCACTTCTGCTCACTGCAGCTGTGCACCATCACCTTATTCGCGAAAAAACTCGAACAAAAGTTGGCCTTGTTGTAGAAGCCGGTGACGTTCGCGAAGTGCACCACGTAGCCCTTCTTATCGGGTATGGGGCAGCTGCAGTAAATCCATATCTAGTTATGGAGACGGCAGAAGATCTCGTAAACCAAGGCGTAATCACTGGAATTGCACCTGAAAAGGCAGTTCGCAATGTCATCAAAGCGCTCGGTAAGGGTGTACTCAAGGTGATGTCAAAGATGGGAATCTCAACGATTGCGTCTTACACGGGAGCGCAAGTATTTGAGGCAATTGGACTTGCGCAAGATGTTGTCGATGAATTCTTCGTTGGCACAACTTCACGATTAGGTGGCGTGAATCTCGATGTCATTGCTGAAGAGACTATTAAGCGTCATCACTTTGCTTACCCAGTAGGCGGAGAAATTCCTGGCGCAAAGCGCCTTGCAGTTGGTGGCGAATATCAGTGGCGTCGCGATGGTGAACCACATCTATTTAACCCAGAAACAGTCTTCGCACTTCAGCACTCAACCCGAAATAAGCGCTATGACATTTTTAAGCGCTATACAGATAAAGTAAATGACCAAAGCAAAACTCTGATGACTCTTCGCGGTCTCTTCCAATTTAAGGAAGGAGCCCGTACGCCAATATCCATTGACGAGGTTGAACCAATCTCTGACATTGTTAAACGATTCTCAACAGGTGCGATGTCTTACGGCTCTGTATCTCAGGAAGTACATGAAACTCTAGCGATTGCCATGAACCGATTGGGTGCAAAGTCAAACACCGGTGAAGGTGGCGAAGATCCAGCGCGCTTTATCCCAATGCCAAATGGAGATTCTAAGAAGAGTGCAATTAAGCAGGTAGCTTCAGGTCGATTTGGAGTCACAAGCAATTACCTGATCAATGCAACCGATATTCAAATCAAGATTGCACAGGGCGCAAAGCCAGGAGAAGGTGGACAGCTACCCGGTTACAAGGTCTATCCATGGGTGGCGAAGGCACGTTACTCAACACCTGGCGTTGGACTTATCTCTCCACCTCCTCATCATGATATTTACTCAATTGAAGATTTGGCACAGTTGATCCACGACCTGAAAAATGCAAATAAGAATGCTCGTGTGCACGTCAAACTTGTAGCGGAAGTCGGCGTCGGAACTGTGGCAGCTGGTGTTTCAAAGGCCCATGCGGACGTTGTCTTAATCTCTGGTCACGACGGCGGAACGGGTGCATCTCCGCTCACATCTCTCAAACATGCAGGAGCTCCTTGGGAGCTTGGACTTGCAGAAACTCAGCAGACTCTTCTTCTCAATAATTTGCGTGACCGAATTGTTGTACAAGCAGATGGTCAATTAAAGACCGGCCGCGATGTTGTCATAGCAGCGCTACTAGGTGCTGAAGAGTACGGGTTTGCAACTGCGCCACTTGTTGTTTCAGGCTGCATCATGATGCGCGTCTGTCATTTGGATACCTGTCCGGTTGGCGTTGCGACGCAGAATCCAGAACTACGTAAGAAGTTCTCAGGAAAGCCAGAATTTGTAGAGACTTTCTTCGAGTACATCGCTGAAGAAGTTCGAGAAATTTTGGCATCACTTGGATTCCGTACTGTGCAGGAAGCAATTGGACATGTTGAATATCTCGATACTCGTGCAGCAGTCGATCATTGGAAGGCGAGCGGTCTTGATCTTTCGCCGCTCCTTGTGCGCCCTGATGTTGATTCACCTTTGCATTGCACAACGACTCAAGATCACGGTTTATCAGCTGCACTTGATAATCAATTAATCGAACTGTCAAAAGCTGCTCTTGAGAACCAAGAACAAGTGCGCATCGATCTTCCTGTACGCAACGTCAACCGTACGGTTGGAACGATGTTAGGTGCAGAAATTACTCGTCGATACGGCGCCGAAGGACTTCCTGTCGGTACCATCGATGTGACTCTCCATGGTTCAGCAGGTCAATCACTTGGAGCATTTATTCCACAAGGTCTTTCACTACGACTCTACGGAGATTCAAATGATTATGTAGGCAAGGGCATCTCTGGTGGTCGCGTTGTCGTGCGCCCCGACGAGAAGGCAACATTTAAGTCAGAGAAAAATGTAATTGCCGGTAACGTCATTGGGTACGGAGCTACATCCGGAGACATCTTTATCCGCGGTTTAGCTGGAGAACGCTTCTGTGTTCGTAACTCAGGAGCAACGGCCGTTGTTGAAGGCGTAGGAGATCACGCGCTCGAATACATGACCGGTGGAACAGTGGTCATTCTGGGCCAGACTGGTCGCAATATTGCAGCAGGTATGTCTGGTGGTCGCGCTTTCGTACTAGACCTCAATACCGCGGTAGTAAACACTGAAATGGTTGACATTTTGGCTGTACCTGCTGATCAACGCGAGATTCTTAAAGCGATTGTTTCAACTTTCCACGTAGAAACCGGATCCGAAATTGCAGCACAACTTCTTGCGAATTGGGATACTGAAATCGCTCGCTTCTCTCTCATTATGCCTCGCGATTATGCAAAGGTTCTTGCGGCTATCGAACGCGCTACTAAAGAAGGTTTACCAGTAGATGAATACATCATGGAGGTAGCAGCAAATGGCTGATCCAAAAGGTTTCATGAACACTCCGCGCGAGACACCTAAGCGCCGTCCGGTTGATGTTCGCATTCAAGATTGGCGAGAAGTCTACGAACCTCAATCTTTCGAACATCTGCAGAAGCAAGCAGGGCGCTGCATGGATTGCGGAATTCCTTTCTGTCATAACGGATGCCCACTCGGAAACTTGATTCCAGAGTGGAACGACCTGATGTGGCGTGGAGATAAGAATGAAGCAGTTGACCGTTTACATGCGACAAATAACTTCCCAGAATTCACTGGTCGTTTATGCCCTGCGCCATGCGAAACAGCTTGTGTGGTTGGAATCAACCGTGACGCCGTAACAATTAAGCAGATTGAACTTCGCACTATTGAAGAAGCTTTTGATGCAAATAACGTCAAACCTCTTGCACCAGATCGTCTTTCAGGCAAAACAATTGCGGTGATTGGTTCAGGTCCTGCAGGACTTGCCGCAGCCCAACAGCTCACACGCGCAGGTCACACTGTTGCTGTCTACGAACGTGCTGAAAAAATCGGAGGGTTGCTTCGCTATGGAATTCCAGAATTCAAAATGGAGAAGCACATCGTCGATCGCCGTCTTGCTCAGATGGAGCAAGAGGGAACACGCTTCCGCCCGGGGGTTAATGTCGGCGTAGAGCTCACAGGATCAGATCTACGTTCTAAGTACGATGCAATTGTGCTTGCTATGGGCGCAACTCAATGGCGCGATCTCCCAATTCCAGGGCGCGAAAATAAAGGTATCTACCAAGCTATGGAATTTTTGCCATGGGGTAATAAGCAGGCACTCGGGGAAGTTGATGTTCCACCGATCAATGTTGCAGGTAAGCACGTCATCATTTTGGGCGGGGGAGACACCGGCGCTGATTGCCTTGGAACATCTGTCCGTCAAGGTGCAGCGAGTGTTACACAGCTCGAAATTATGCCGCGACCAACTGAAGAGCGTCCATCGTCGCAACCTTGGCCAACATATCCGATGATTTATCGAGTATCGAGTGCGCATGAAGAACTTGATAACAGAATTTTCTCTGTAAGTACGCAAGAGTTCGTAGGCGACGGAAGCGGAAACCTCAAAGCGCTCAAGATTGTCGAAACAAAGTTTGAAAATGGAAAGTTTGAACCAGTTCCTGGAACTGAGAAAGAGCTTCCAGCAGATTTTGTATTTCTTGCGATGGGTTTTACAGGCCCCGAAAAATCAGCCCTCATTGACCAACTTGAAGTCGAACTTGATGAACGTGGAAATATCAAGCGAGATGAGAATTTCCAGAGCAGCGCTGAGGGGATCTTCGTTGCAGGGGATGCAGGTCGCGGACAATCTCTCATAGTCTGGGCGATTGCCGAAGGACGTTCTGCTGCAGCCGCAGTGGATCGTTATTTGGCAGGGGAGACACAACTTCCTGCACCAATCGAGCCGACAACTCGCCAATTAACGGTCTAACTTCGAAGTAACTACTAAGCACAGATAAGGTAAAGACATGCGCCGCGCCAAAATTGTTTGCACGATGGGTCCTGCAGTTGAATCTCCTGAAAAGGTAAGGGAGCTCATTGCCGCGGGCATGAATATGGCGCGCCTCAACCTTTCTCATGGTTCCTACGACGAGCATCAAGGGCGCCTTAATTTGGTTCGTGCCGCTGCAAAAGAGGCCGGTAAGCCAGTTGCAATCTTGGTGGATTTACAAGGTCCAAAGATTCGACTCGGACGATTTGCTGATGGCCCCCATGATCTTGCTCGCGGAGACATCTTCACCATAACTACAGATGAAATTTCAGGAACAAAAGAGCGCGTTGGGACTACTTACAAAGGCTTACCCGGTGATTGCAAAGCTGGTGACCGAATTCTTATCGACGATGGAAAAGTAACAGTTGAAGTTGTTGAAGTTAAAGGCAATGACGTCGTCACAAAGTGCATACAGCCAGGTGCTGTGAGCAATAATAAAGGAATCAACTTGCCTGGTGTCGCTGTTTCAGTGCCTGCGATGTCCGAAAAAGATGAAGATGATTTGCGTTGGGGGCTTCGAGCCGGAGCAGATTTTATTGCCCTCTCATTTGTTCGAAATGCCGCAGATGTAAAAGATGTTCATGCAATTATGGACGAGGTTGGTATCCGCGTCCCTGTTATTGCAAAGATTGAAAAGCCGCAAGCGGTCGAAAACCTTGTCGAAATTGTTGCGGCATTTGATGGCATCATGGTTGCACGTGGCGATCTCGGTGTAGAGCTTCCAATAGAAGATGTACCTATGGTGCAGAAGCGTTGCGTCGAACTTGCTCGCGATGCAGCAAAGCCAGTCATTGTTGCAACACAGATGCTTGATTCAATGATTAACAATTCATCTCCAACAAGAGCCGAAGCAACTGACTGCGCAAATGCGGTTCTAGATGGAGCAGATGCCCTTATGCTCTCTGGAGAAACCTCTGTCGGAGATTTTGCAATTCAAGCAGTCGAAACTATGGCACGCATCATTGAGCGCACCGAAGAACTTGGTCTTGATCGAATTCGCCCACTGACAAATAATCCACGAACCAAAGGTGGAGCAATCACCAAAGCAGCTGCCGAGGTAGGGCTTGTTGTAGGAGCGAAATTCCTCGTGACCTTCACGCAATCAGGTGACTCTGCTCGTCGCATTTCTCGTTTGCGATCACCGATTCCAATCCTTGCAATTACGCCCGAAGAAGGAACATATAACCGACTTGCACTGTCGTGGGGCGTGGAACCAATGGTGACACCAATGGTTAAGCACACCGATGAGATGGTGTTGCAAGCCGATAAAATGTTGCTCGAAGGTAAGCGCGCCGAGATTGGCGAACTCGTAATGATTGTTGCCGGTTCGCCTCCCGGAATTCCAGGATCCACCAATGCGATGCGCGTTCATAAGGTTGGCGACGCTGTAAATGGCGTCGTTGCTGCCTACCGATAATCCACAACCGAACTCGTTTCTACAATCAGCACTCTTCTAATACGATATGGGAGTAAGCCTCGGTACTCCAACGGTAGAGAGGGCAGTCTCAAACACTGCATAGTGTCGGTTCGAATCCGACTCGAGGCACATGAGCAATGAAGCCATGACTAGCAAAAAGATTCGTATTCTCGTTGCCGAGGACGAAGCGCTCATTCGCATGGACCTCGTCGAAATGTTGCAAGAAGCTGGTTATGAAATCGTCGCACAAGCCACTAACGGTGAAGAAGCGATTGCCCTTGCAACAGAACATCATCCCGATTTAGCAATACTCGATGTGAAGATGCCCGTTCTTGATGGCATATCTGCTGCTGAGAAAATTATTTCAATCGCCCCGGTATTAATGTTGACTGCCTTTAGCCAAAGAGAATTAATAGATCGTGCACGAGATGCCGGAGTCATGGCTTATGTTGTAAAGCCCTTCACCATCGGCGATCTAATCCCAGCCATTGAAATTGCAATTAGCCGCCATACGCAGATGAAGTCCTTGGCCGAAGAAGTTGCTGATCTCCATGAACGACTCGAGACACGAAAAATCATTGATCGGGCTAAGGGGATATTGATGAAAGCCCTCAATCTCTCAGAACCAGAAGCCTTCTCCTGGATTCAACGGGCAGCTATGGACCGTCGCTTGACGATGAAAGAGGTGGCAAACGCGGTCATCTCGCCTGAGGCTGCCCTCGATAAGTGATTCCTTCTACCTTGCCGGTTTCTCAACATTTCGTGACCAAAAAGTAACCTCTCAAGCGGATAAAAAGGACCATTCGCCTTGTCTCAAGCGCGGGTTGAGCATTACTCTTCTCACCTCCCTGTCCCGGGACACAAGCAATAAAAAACAGGAAGGCACTACATGAATAAGAAGATCGTAAGCGGCTTCGCAATTGCCGCTGCTGCAACTCTTGCACTTGGTGCAGTTGCAACAGCACCAGCGAACGCAGCTACAAAGACAGTAAAACTTGCATACCAAGGTCCACTTACAGGTGGCGCTGCTGCACTAGGTCAGGATCAGATTCCAGGTGCTATCTGGGCTATTGATCAGTACAACCGCACAAACCCAGCAGTAAAGATTGAACTCGTTAAGGCTGATGCTCAGTGCGACGGAACAGTTGCAGCGAACATTGCTCCAGGAGTTGCAGCAGATAAGAAGATTATCGGCGTTATCGGAACAGCATGTTCAGGTGAAGCTCGTAACTCATTCCCTGCTTACAAGGCTGCAGGTCTCACAATGGTTGCTCCATCAGCATCTGCTGTTGACCTTACAAACCGTAAGGCGAAGTCAAACGGCTTCCCAATTTTCCACCGCGTCGTTGCTAACGACTCATTCCAGGGTCCAGCACTTGCTCGCTACGCAGCAAGCGGCGTTTCATCACCTAAGTACTACTTAGTTGATGACCAATCACCATACGGTCAGCCACTTATCAAGCAGGACGTAACACCAACTGCTAAGAAGCTAGGCACAATCGTTGGAACAGATTCAGTTGCTCAGAAGACTTCAGACTGGTCATCAGTTGTTGCAAAGATCAAGTCATCTGGTGCAAACATCGTTATCTTCGGTGGTTACGACTATGACGCAGGCCCATTCATTAAGGCTCTTAAGGCCGGCGGATACACAGGCGTCTTCGGTGGCGGCGACGGAATCAACACGTCTGATTTCGTAAAGCTTGCTGGCGGAAAGACAATTGCTGAAGGCGTTCGTATGACTGCTGCTTCAGTTCCTTTCGCTACATTGCTATCAAAGGCTGAGCTTGCTGACTTCACAAAGGTAACTGGAATCAAGGTTCCAGGACTTTATGCTGAAACAGCATGGACAGCTGCAAACGTATTCATCCAGTGCATCAAGGCTGGAAAGATTACTCGTTCAGCAATCCAGTTATGTGTGAACTCTGGTTCATTCACAGCTGCTGACGGTTCAAAGTTCAGGTTTGACCGTTACGGTGACCCAACAACTGCAGCTGCTGTTGGTGGTTGGATCGTTAAAGATGGCGAAATCGTTTACGACAAGGTTGCTTAATAACTTCCTTATCTAGATTCGCTGTAAATATGTAGTAAACGTGGCCACTTCCAATTAATTTTGGAGGTGGCCACGTTGCACAATCTTCATCACTGACAGATGGGTACACATGAATTTTTCGGTTATCGGTAGCCAGTTCTGGTCACTTGCATTTCAAGGGCTAGCACTTGGACTTATTTATTCTCTTGTCTCACTTGGATACACCATGGTGTACGGAGTTCTGAGACTCATTAATTTTGCCAACTCAGAAGTATTTATGGTTGGAACATTTTCTGTTTTATATTTGCAGGTCTATATTCTCGGAATTCCTATCGGGGATCCAGCACTTCATGGCGTAAAGCTCATTGCCTATCTGGCTATTTCATTGATTGGCTCAATGGTGGTCTGTGCACTTCTCGCCATTTTGGTCGAACTCGTGGCATATCGACGTCTTCGTGCACGCGGTGCTAACAGACTCGCATCTTTGATTTCTGCAATTGGTGTATCTATCGCGCTCCTTGAAGGTTTCAGCATGCTCACTGGTGCTCGTGGAAAGATTGCACCTCGTCTGCTAGATAAGTGGAGCTTTGGCGAAGTCGCTGGTGCAAACTTCAGAATTGACCAAGTGATGGCAATTGTTATGCCCATCATTATCTTCTTCCTCTTGGACCAGTTTGTGACTAAGTCGCGTCTTGGAAAATCTATCCGCGCGGTATCAATGTCTGAAGAAAACTCAAAATTGATGGGCATCGATATCAATCGAGTCATCACGCTGACATTCTGCATTGGCGGACTTACTACTGGCGCTGCGGCATTTCTTTACACGACCGTGTACGAGAACAC
>WLME01000017.1 GCA_009700365.1 Actinomycetota bacterium
CCTACAGCAACACCAACCGGCGGCTTACGCCGTAAATCTTCGAGCATAGCCAGCAAGAGCGATCCGGGTTCTCGGTATATCTCGCCCGCTTCGAGGTTAGGCGTCATGATGGAATTTGAACCTAGGTTTGTGTAGATATTTTCATCTATATGGCTCACTGACGAGCCATCTTCGTAATGAGAAGGCGTGTACAAAACGATTGGTTTTCCATCATTTGCTGCGGTACCGCTCTCGCCAGACCAAAATAGAGTCGAAGTAAGAGCTTTACCCAATTCAAGCGAAGGCGATGACAAGTCAGATAGTCGACGCTTATCCGGAAGTTGCGCATAGGCATCGAAAGGAGTTGGTTGTTCTATCGTGCCATAACCAAAATAGGGATCGTATGAATCAGTCGAAAGAAATCCCAGACCATGTGCCATTTCATGAAGAAAAACTGATTCGAGATCATATTCGTTGGTACGAGGAGCTCCATCATTACGTGTATTCCAAATCGCAACTGAGTTAACTTCAATTACCATTTCGGGATTTTCAGGATCTAGATCTTTTCCAGCGAGTGCATTTGCAAGCGCTGAGGGATACCAAAGGCTTTGATCAGGGGCGCCATCGAAACCAGAGTAGTAATTACCAGGGCGGGCACTTCCAAGAACAGTTGATGATGCAACGCGCCCCCACGACGCATCTATTGTGATGGGGACTGCTGATGAAAAGTTGGCGCTCCATACATCTACGGCTGCTTGGAAATCTTTCTTAGCCCAGTCTGGAAAATTCTTATAGTTAACTTGAAATTTTGATTTCTTTTCAAGATATACGACCTTAGGTGGGCGTGTTTGGGTTGTTCCGATTGATTTGCCTGCATATGTGTGGCCCCACACCGTAGAGGGAGCAACCTTAAAATTGGAGAGAGCATGAGACTGAACAGGAGAAAGAAGGGCAATAAGTGTGACAAGTGCGCTGAAGATTCCTAGAAAATAGCGCCTCATAGCGGGCAACGCTATCAGGATGCGAGAATGGCGTCATGGTCACCGTTTACTCTCGCCACGGGTGCCACCTTTGTGAAGATGCCATACAGACCTTAGAAGGCATGCGCCAGGAACTCAGATTTTCAATTGACGTTATCTATATCGACGGAAATCCAGAACTTGAAAAACTATACGGAAATGAAGTTCCGGTAATTCATATCAATGGCGAACACCACGATTTTTACAAAGTTGATCCAGAACGCTTTAGAACTTCCCTTGAAAAACATCGTCGGCATCAATAATCCGATAGGAGTAACCCTGCTCAGCTAAGAACCTTTGGCGGTTCTGAGCAAAATCTTGGTCAATCGTGTCACGAGAAACAACTGAGTAAAACTTTGCAGTACGGCCATCGGATTTTGGACGAAGAATTCGACCAAGGCGCTGAGCTTCCTCCTGGCGCGATCCGAATGCGCCAGATACTTGAATGGCAATTGTTGCTTCGGGTAAATCAATAGAGAAATTTGCAACTTTAGAAACTACTAAGCACGTTATTTCACCAGTTCTAAAGGCAGCAAATAGACGTTCGCGTTCCTTCTGAGGGGTATCACCCTTGATAAGCGGTACGCCAAGGGTTTCTGAAAGATCATCAAGCTGGTCGATATATTGACCGATAACTAAGACTTGTTCTCCAGAGTGATGTGCAACAAGCTCTTCTACAACATTTCTCTTAGTTCGGGTTGTAGCGCAGTATCGGTATCGCTCTTCTGGTTCAGCAGTTGCATAAGAAAGTCGCTCTGCTTCGGTTAAATTCACTCGAACTTCGATACATTCTGCTGGAGCGATATAACCTTGAGATTCAATCTCTTTCCAAGGGACATCAAATCTCTTTGGACCTATCAGAGAAAAGACTTCGCCTTCCATTCCATCTTCGCGAACGAGCGTTGCAGTTAAACCAAGACGACGGCGCGATTGGATATCGGCTGTAAATCGAAAGATTGGGGCGGGAAGAAGGTGTACCTCGTCATAGATAATCAATCCCCAGTCATGAGTATCAAATAGATCCAAGTGGGCGTAGACACCATTCTTCTTCTTTGTCATAACTTGGTATGTAGCAATAGTTACAGGGCGAATCTCTTTCTTTGCCCCTGAGTACTCACCTATCTCTTCTTCCGTCAATGTTGTGCGCTTAAGGAGTTCGTCACGCCATTGGCGTGCAGCAATTGTGTTGGTCACAAGAATTAAAGTAGTTGCCTTGGCATGCGCCATAGCTGCTGCCCCAACAATTGTTTTTCCTGCGCCGCATGGAAGTACAACTACTCCCGACCCACCATGCCAGAAACCTTCAGCTGCATGTTCTTGATATTGGCGAATCTTCCATCCATCTTCTTTCAGCGCAATGTCATGGGCCTGACCATCAACATAACCTGCAAAATCTTCAGCGGGCCATCCCAGTCGAAGCAGCGATTGCTTTATTTGACCTCGCTGGCTTGGGTGCACGGCAATTGTTTCCTTATCGATGCGAACTCCCAGGAGAGGTGCAATCTTCTTTGCTCGTATGACTTCTTCCAGAACTCCCGTATCTGTTGTGACGAGAATCAGTCCATGGACAGGATCTGCTTCAAGACGAAGTCGACCGTAGCGAGACATTGTTTCTGCTACATCGACAAGGAGTGAGTGGGGAACTGCGAAGCGCGAGTATTTGATGAGAGTATCAATCACTTGTTCTGCATCATGTCCTGCAGCGCGTGCATTCCAAAGACCTAAATTGGTCAATCTATAAGTATGGATGTGCTCAGGTGAACGTTCGAGTTCGGCAAAGGGCGCAATTGCTCTGCGACATTCGGTCGAAAGTGCGTGATCTACATCGAGAAGAAGAGTCTTATCACTCTGAACAATTAGTGGTCCATCGGTCATGACAACAAATCCTTAATAAAGGCGTGAAGGAAATCGCTTCGCTCTTGCATCGAAGAGATACTGACCCATTCGTTTGGTGCATGAGCTCCTCCGCCTACGGCGCCAAGTCCATCAAGTACCTGCGCACCAGCGGCTGCAGCGAAGTTTCCATCGCTTGCTCCACCAACCTGAGCAGATCCCAGTGGTTTCATCCCAAGGGCTGCTGCAACTTTTTCTGCACGTTCATAGAGATATTGCGTTGAGGTTGGTTGTAATGGTGGGCGATTAAGCCCGCCAGTGATTTCAAAGCGAGCGTTGGGATTAACGGGAAGAAACTCTTTGATTGCAGCATCTACGCGCTCGAGTTCAGCTTGCGAGAATGAACGCGCATCGACATCAAGCACTGCAAGATCTGGAACGGTATTTGTTGTATTTCCAGAGTGCAGCAATGTTGGTACAACAGTTGTACCATGTTCAAGATTTTCTAATTGGGCAAGCGCCAAGATTGCATGTGCAATTTCGGTTGTCGCATTTATTCCTTTTTCAGGTTCGAGGCCAGCATGAGCTGCAAGACCATGAACTTTGATTTGATACATCGCTGTGCCCTTGCGCCCCGTCTTTACCTTTCCATCAAGAGATGCTTCAAGCACAAGCACAGCCTTGGATTCTTTTGAAAGATCTTTGATGAGCGCCTTTGATGCGCGGCTTCCAGTCTCTTCATCCGTTGTCGCAACAAGGGCAACAGAACCTTCGATACCTTTGAGCGCATACAAGGCTTGAATAAATCCAGCTTTCATATCAAATGTTCCGGGTCCACGCAGAACATCTCCGTTAACTTCCCACAGTGGTTGGTAGGAACCTTTCGGCCACACAGTATCGAGGTGTGCAAGTACAACTACATCTGGTTTTTCTGCACCCCACCAGAAAACTGGTCGTCCTTCAATCTCTTTAATCTGCGCAGGAACGCCGAGTACGCGAGTAGCTATATCGCTTGCGAGATGAACGACAGAACGACATGCCTCAAGATCTTCTGTCGGTGATTCACACCGTACGAGTGCTTCAAGAGCTGCCAACATAGGCTCAAGTCTGCCGTATTCGGGGGCTTTCTCGCTTGTCATAAAGCTGCAACCCCCGTGATTCGAGCGATTCTGAAGGTCTGTACTTCGCCCGTTGCATGGTCGCGCGCAATAAGTGAGCCCGCAGATAATTTGAGTGGGTCGATGATTCGATGCGAAACCAATCCATTGTTATCTGCATATCCAATTGAGAGTGACTTATTGGGTTGATTTTGAAGATAGTCACTTAACAAATCAAGTGTTTCATTTGCAGTTGTGCGAGGAAGAGAACCTAGTGCTTCAGTCGCAATATTGCGCATAGTGCTCTGTTTGCGACTCGACTTTTCGCCAGTGCGAAGAGCGCGAAGTGCATTCTCAATGTCATTTTGATTAAGACGATCAAATTCCCCAATAATTCTTGGCGGTCGCGCTTTCGTTTGTGCTCGCTGAATTCGCGGCCCACTGAGTAAGAGCCCTCGTGAATCTTCGCCAGCAGGAAGATAACCGCAGCTTCGTAAAATATTCATCGCCTCTGCAGCATCGTGGCCGCAGATTAGAACTTCAGGTGCAATCTTCCGCAATCCCAATATTTCTAGACGCTTATCACCGAGTATCTGAGTGATAAGTGTTGAATCTTCGCAGCGAATAAAGGATGCAGTATTGCCAACGCGCAGCTTGCCGTGCTTCTTCGCAACATCTGCAATGAGATATTCGAGCGGCTGAGGCATTGGCGTCTTTGATGTCTTCGTAAGGAACTTTGTAATCTCGTCACCAGTGCGACCATGATCGAGGCCACGTCGAATCGATCCTTCAGAGAATCGGAAGACTGTTGCCCCGCCTCGAGATTCCACATCGGCAATCAACGCAAGCTCTTGTGCCACTTCGTGTTCAAGAGGTCCTGGAGCAATCGCAGTGTTATCGCTTTGAATCAAAATGTGATCTACCGATTTTGGTAAGTCTGAGTCGATAGCAGTTACATCATTTCCTTCAAGAAATTCAATAGCGTAAGGAGAAATAGCTCCTTGTCCCGTCATTCCGAGCCACTCAGCTTCACGCAAGGTCCAGAGGATGTAATCCTTGTGTAATCCACCAGAACGCTTGGAAGGTGAAATCCAAAGCGCCGCAGAAAAGATTGAATCAAAATGTGGAGCAATGTTTAAGTTCTCGCGTAACAGGCTGAGAGTCAGGCGACGGGTACTAGCTGCGTTTGAGCGATCAAGTTCGGGTCCAAGAGGTGCAACATTCTTACTGCCCTCTTTACCTACTAGTCCTGACAGACGTGATGATGAATACCATGCACTAGCCAAAATCTGCCATCTCATAGAAGAGCTCTGTGTTAACCAGATATCAAATTGATGTGTAGGAAGGATTCGATCATCTGGATCAATAGTTAATAACCCCGCAAGATAAGAAATTTCAGCAACAAATGCTGCGCAATTTTCATCAACACCTAGATGGAGGGATATCTCTTTTAGGTCACGTACACCAAGCCCGCCAGAGCGAAGCGCTGATGCCGGTTCTTGTGCCCAGAAATTAAGAATCTCTTCGGTCCAACGAAGGAAAGTTGCAATGTTTGCAATCGCTGCAAGTTGCACATTGCGCTGATCTCTTTTATCGCCAGTAACTGCAGGTTGAGTTGTTTCGCACTCTCTATGAACTTTATTACCACGTAGGTAGATTGCAACCTCTTTTGGAAGTACAACGGTTTGTTGATTAAAAGGTATTAAGAAACCTTCTTCAAGTAACCACTGAACCCCGGCACCAGGTTTCTTGATATCGCCAATAGTTCCGCGAGGTGGACCCCACACCATCGCATCAAGAACTTTCTTTGATGCAGCAGGCGCTTCATCTAGCTTCTTCAATTTCAACTTGCCCATTGAAGATGGTCCAAGAGCGGAGATTTCATTACCGAGGACATCTTTCAAAGTAGTGGGCGTGCGCAAACCATCATTATCTGAGTACAACAAGCCTCGTTCGATAAGACCAGGGATGAGAAAGAGTGCGGACTTCTCAGTAAGTGCGGCAACCTCTTTTTCGGTAAAAGGTTCTTCAAGAATTACGCATACTTCAAGGACCTGAAGTTGCCATTTATTGAGTGCATCAACTGCTCTGGCAAGGCTTGGGGCAGATGAAGCGCGCACGGCAAGACTTGCGATATCAGGCGGTACTGGAGTTACAAGATCGGGGCGATAAGTGAAAATGGAAATTAACGCAGCATCATCGAGGCCGCGAAGGTAATCTGCGAAAGAGCGAATTTCCATAACCTGCCAACGATAGCCGTTGTTGTGCATGGACTGCTAATTGGAATCTATCAATACCTTACTTAGCGCTTACGAGGCGTTAGCCAGGTTGCAACCGCCGCGAATCTGCTGACGGCAGGGCCGAGCAATCTGTTGAGGAAACGCGCGCGTCTGAAATCGTGAATTGGCCAGCCTTCAGCAAGTGCTCGAATTCGCAAAATTGCATCAGGGTTGATTGCACAAGGATGTCCGACAGCTTGCAGAAGCGGAATGTCATTATGGCTATCGGAATAGGAGTAGCAATCCTGTAAATCAAAGCCATGGATGCGAGCCAATTCTTGAATTGCAATCGCCTTTTCAATTCCATGAAGTAGCTTTCCATCGAGATGCCCGGTGTAGACACCATTTTCAATGCGCGCTTTACTGCCGAGTGCTCCGGTAAGCCCAAGCCTTTGTGCAATTATATTTGCCATATCTTGGGGAGCAGCGGTGACCAACCAGACTTCTTCCCCTTTATCAAGATGAGATTTCGCGATTTCAAAAGTTCCTTGCCATAACTTAGGCGAAACGAATTCGTCATAAATTTCTTCGCCAACTTTTTTGATGTCATCGACTGCATGCCCACCAATGAAATCAGTAGCTGCGTTTTGAAATTTTTCGATCACTTCTTTCTTTTCGGTACCAGTCATGCGAAATCTTAAATTTGCCACCACAAAACGAGAGATATCGGCTTTTGTGAAGAAGCCACGTTGGTACATGCCTCGTCCGAGAAAGTAGAGAGTGGACCCTCGCACAAGGGTGTTATCTACATCGAAAAAGGCTGCTCGTTTTGAGGTGAGTGCCATGTCACTACCCTATAGATAAGAGGCCTTTTGCGACGCTTTATGCTTAGCGCCATGAGTTCCTCAGTCCACGTAATTCGCCACGGCGAGGTAGAGAATCCCAACAAAATTCTCTACGGTCGTCAACCAGGTTGGCGATTATCAAAACGCGGAGAAGAGATGGCTGAAGTAATTGGTGATTGGTCCAAATCAATAAATCTTGGTGCTCTACACGTTTCTCCACTTCAGCGCGCACAAGAAACTGCTGCTCCGATTTCGCGAGCACATTCAATTCCTATAGTTACAGATGATCGCCTCATAGAAGCCGAAAATGTTTTTGAAGGAAAATCTTTTGAGTTCGGGAGTGGCGTACTTAAGCATCCATCGTCGTGGCGCCATCTTTACAATCCGTGGAAACCATCTTGGGGCGAACCTTACGAAGAACAAATCTCACGCATGCTGGCTGCGATCTTCGACGCCAAAAAGGCTGCTGATGGAAAAGATGCGATTGTCGTTTCACATCAATTGCCGATTTGGATACTTCGTAGCGCCATAGAAGGACGCAGACTCTTGCACGATCCGCGCAAACGTGAATGCACATTGGCATCCGTGACAAGCGTACATTTTGATGAAGATGGAATGATCACAGGAACTTCTTACTCTGAACCCGCCAAGCATCTGCTGCAATCGAAATAAAATGAAGAAAACAGCTCTCATACTCTCGGCAATCCTTTTACTTTCTGGCTGCAGTAACGGTGGAACTTCAAAAGCGCAGCAGAGTTTTATTGCGGGCAGTGGAGCTGTAACTCAGATAAAGCAATCCGACCGCATCAGCGCACCCAGTATTTCTGGAGTCACATTAAATGGCAGTCAATTCTCTTTTGTGACTGGAAAAGTTGCTGTAGTAAACGTCTGGGCATCATGGTGTTCGCCATGTCGAGCAGAAGAACCAACCTTGTCGGCGCTTGCACGTAAGTATTCTGAGGTGCAATTTATTGGAATCCTCACACGAGATAACCCTGTCAATGCTGAAGCTTTTGCGCGTAAACGTAAGACTCCTTACCCAACGCTGATCGATGATTCAATTTTAATTGGCTTTAGAAAATCGCTTCCGGCAAATGCGATTCCGAGCACCGTGATCATCGACCGTCAAGGCAGAGTTGCCGCGCGAATTTCAGGTTCAGTTACTGTCGCATCGCTCAGCAAGCTCATTGAAGATGTGAGCGCCGAATGACAGATTTTGTTGTCAACCATATTCTCGACGGCTTTCTTCTTACGGCATTTCCGATCGCTGTATTCGCGGGCTTAATCTCATTCTTATCTCCATGTGTCTTGCCTCTAGTTCCCGGTTATCTATCTTTTGCTGCGGGCTTTTCACAGGCACGAGGAAAAATACTCTTAGGCTCAACTCTATTCGTTGCAGGTTTTAGCGCGCTCTTTATTTCTTATGGCGCGCTCTTCGGAGAACTCGGTGCACGGGTCTCAACAAACGAAGAGATCATTACTCGCGTATTGGGTGTTCTCACGATAGTGATGGGCTTCTTATTCCTCGGAGCGTTTCCACTTATGCCAACAATCAAACCTCGCATCTCCACAACGGGTGGACTCATTGGTGCACCAATTTTAGGATTTCTCTTTGGTGTCGGTTGGACTCCATGTATAGGCCCCGCACTTGCGAGCGTTGAGGCACTCGCATTTCAAGAATCAAGTGCTACCCGTGGAGCGATACTTTCCTTCGGATACTGTCTTGGACTTGGACTCCCATTTATCGCTACAGGACTCTTTCTGGATAAATCTAAAACTCTTCGTAAATCACTCACCAAAAGCGGTTCCAAAATCTCAAAAATTGGTGGAGTGCTTCTTATAGTTATTGGCATCCTGCAGCTCACGGGTTTATGGACAACACTTATGATTGATATTCGTTCGCTAATTTCAAATTTTGCGCCGGTGATCTGATGAGTAACCAAGTCGAGATTCCAGAACTAGGCTTTATAGGCCTTTTGCGATATGCCTGGCGCCAATTAACAAGCATGCGCACTGCACTCATTCTCTTGATGATGATGGGATTTGGGGCAATTCCGGGTTCATTAATCCCGCAGCGAATTACAAACCCAATTGCAGTAAGAGATTTCATCACCGCCAATCCACACTTAGCACAGTGGTATGAGCGCCTCTCACTTTTTGATGTCTATGGATCACCTTGGTTTAGTGCTATCTATATCTTGCTCTTTATCTCTTTGATCGGCTGTGTTTTGCCGCGTAGCTTCGAACATTACAAGGCTATGCGTGCGCAACCACCAGCAACTCCCAAAAACCTTTCAAGACTTGAAGAACACCAAACTTTTAGTGGCGATGACCAAGCGCTCGAAAAGGCGCGAAAATGGTTTAAAGCTAACCGATTCCGTATCAGAGAAGAGCACGACTCTATCTCCGCTGAAAAAGGTTTTCTAAGAGAGACAGGAAATCTCTTATTTCACCTTTCATTAATTCTTGTCTTAGTTGGAATCAGTTTCGGCTCACTCTTTGGGATGAAGGGTGAAGCGATTGTTAATGTCGGTGAACGATTTATTAACCTTCCAACTTCATACGACACCCTTACATTTGGCAAATTAACCAGTGAAAATTCTCTCTCCCCTTTTGAAATCAAGGTTGATAAATTCGTTGCTCAATATGATCCCAAGACAAATGCCCCGAAGGATTACACAGCGTGGGTCACCGTCACAGATAATGGCAAAACTAGTAAGGAAATCATTAAGGTAAATAAGCCGCTTACCTTTGGTAATACGCGCGTCTATCTTCAAGCCAATGGATATAGCCCAGTAGTTACAGTTCGCGATTCAGAAGGAAATGTCGCACTTCAAGGGCCGGTTCCATTCTTGCCGCAAGATGGAAATCTCCGTTCTATTGGTGCAATCAAAGTTCCTGATGCGCAACCGCAAGTTGGTTTTGTTGGCTCATTTATGCCAACTAATTCAAGAACCCCTGCCCAAGGTGCTATCTCAATTTTTCCCGAACTACTCGATCCAAAACTTTTATTCTCCATCTGGAAAGGTGATTTAGGTTTGGATTCTGGCATTCCACAATCTGTCTATCGACTTGATACAGCAAAACTGACAAAGGTTGGTTTGGGCTCAATCAAACCCGGAGAAACATTTACATATCCTGAGGGCTCCATCACATTAGAGAACGTTGTTCCATGGATCAATTTGCAAGTAGTTGAAGATCCCGGAAAGAAGTATGCGCTTATCGGAGGTATTCTTGCCGTACTTGGTCTCTTATCTTCACTCTATGGTCGTCGACGTCGAATCTGGATTCGTGTGACGACACATGGTGTCGAAGTTGCTGGACTTGCAAAAAATGGAGCACCAGGACTTAAAACAGAGATTCAGAATTTTGTGACAGCGATTAAGGGAGAAAATTAATGCAGACAACCTGGGCGTACACATCAAATTATTTTGTGTACTCAGCTATGGCTCTCTTTACTATCTCTTTTATTGCACATGCATTTGAAACTGCATTTGCCGTTCGCGCCCCAGAGGCTGCTGATTCCACGCAGGGCAATCTTCTTGTAAAAACTTTAGACTTTAAACGCACCGAAAAAACTGCGCGCATTGCAACTGCAATGATGATTCTCGGCTTCTTACTTTTGCTTGCCGGAGTAATTTCCCGAGGGATTTCTGCCCATCACGTACCTTGGGGAAATATGTACGAGTTCTCTATCACCGGTGCACTTGCATTCACTGGTGCATACCTGGCAGCACTTCGCAAATATGATCTTCGCTGGCTTGGGGTCTTCGTCTCATTCTCAGTTTTACTCACTTTAGGAACAGCTATCACTCTTCTCTATCGCAATAGTGCTCCACTTGTTCCTGCACTCAAATCAACCTGGCTTGTAATTCACGTTACCGCTGCAATTATTTCAGGGGGAGTCTTTCTTCTTGCAAATGTTGTGGCTGCCTCGTATCTCTATCTCGAGCGAGTAGAAAGTCGTGGCCCACGACCAACATGGTTGCAGCGAGTTCCATCACTTGATGTACTTGATCAACTTTCCTATCGCCTTGTTGCATTTGTATTTCCGCTATGGACCTTCGCTGTTATAGCGGGCGCAATCTGGGCAGAGAGCGCATGGGGACGTTATTGGGGTTGGGATCCAAAAGAGACTTGGGCATTTATTACCTGGGTTGCTTACGCTGCTTATCTTCACGCGCGTGTAACTGTTGGTTGGCGCGGACGTCGCGCAGCTTGGCTCTGTATCTTTGCCGGCTCTACATTCTTATTTAATTATGTTTATGTAAATGTATGGGGTACCGGAAAACACACATATTCAGGTCTGTAATTTAGATACTGCGCAGAAAATCCGGATCATCATCCGGTGGCAAGATGCGTTTCTTTGGCTTCTTAACCCCACCAATGTTCTTTGTGGTGCGACCTATAAATAGAAAAGCAAGGGCTCCAAGTATTCCGGTGAAGAAGATGATGAGCAGCCAAGCCCACTTTGGAAGTTTTTTGATTTCATAATCTTCTCGACGAGCACAATCAATAAATGAGTAAAGAACTAAGGCAAGTGAGACGAGAAGTAAGAGACCTTCCAACTTAATCATGGATAGATTCTAGGGCTTTACAGTGCAAGGCCCAAAGCGAATGTGAGGGCAAAGAGCAGTTGAAGTTGACCAGTTTTGGCAAGCAACGGGATCAAATCTCTTCCGACCGCTCCTGAAAGAACCGCTCGCGATATTTTTACAGCGAGCGGAAGTGTTATCACAGTAATAAGCGCCCACGGTTTTAGCGTTAATGCGGCAAAGAGGTAGGCACTCGTAAGTAAAACCACTAAAAAGAGCCGCGAGTTTCTATCGCCTAAACGAACAGCCAGAGTCTTTTTGCCGACCTCTACATCTTGTGCGCGATCGCGAATGTTATTGATGGCAAGGAGAGCGCATGCAAGTGCGCCCATTGGTACCGATGCTGCACATGCAAGCCATGTGATAGTCAACGTCTGAACATAATATGTACCAACCGTTGCAACTACTCCAAAGAATATAAATACAGAAACTTCACCAAGGCCTTTATATCCGTAAGGATTTGCACCACCTGTATATCCCCATGCTGCGGCAATTGAAGTGATGCCGATCAGAATCACCCACCATGAAGAAAGTGAAGCAAGAACTAATCCCGCGATAGATGCTGCTCCAAATGATAGGAAGGCGGCATTCTTAACCGCTTGCGCAGTTGCTAATCCAGATGCTGTGAGTCGAGTGGGACCAATGCGATTGTCATCTGTTCCTCGAATGCCATCCGAGTAGTCATTTGAATAATTGACACCTACTTGAAGTGCCAAGCTCACAAAGAGGGCAAGTGCGGCTTGAAGTGGTCGCCATTGCGATCCGGCTGCAACGGTGGCAACAAGAACCGGAGCAATTGCTGCGGGAAGGGTTCTTGGTCGTGAACCCTGTATCCAGATATTAATGTGTCGCCTCCGTAGCAAGTTCTGAAAGTTTTCCTCGATCAACTTTACCGATTCCTAGAAGTGGGAGATCGTGAAGATAAAGAAATCCCTTGACTGATCCCGCTGGGCCAAATTTTTCAGTTAAATGTGCGCGGACATCATTTTCACTAGGCGCACCTTCTCCTGCGAGTGCAACGTGAAGTGAGTGCCCCCATTGCGCATCTTTGACTGCAAATGCGGCAAGTAAAGTGTGAGGAAAATTAGCCTGAAGCGAACGTTCTACTTCGCTGAGAGAGATGTTTTCACCACCAGAAATAATTACATCGTCATTTCTTCCGTGGACAATAAGTCGATTATTTTCGATGTGTCCACGATCAGATGACGTGAACCATCCATCTACAAAAGATGCTTCCCAAAGTTTTGGATCTCCAAGATAAGTTTGAGCAAGCATCGGAGCTTTTATTGCAATCAATTGTTCAGAATCAATTGCAACTTCAACACCTTGGAGCGGAGTTCCGTCATATATACAACCACCGCATGTTTCAGTCATTCCATATGTTGTGATGACATTGATGCCTGCAGATTTAGCTTGCATATGGAGTTCGGACGTTAGTTCTGCGCCACCTACGAGGACTGCTTTAGCTTCCTGCAAATGCTTCAATAGCGCCGATTCTCCATTGAGAGCCTTAAATAATTGCGTTGGAACTATTGCTGTGAAATCTGCACGCGGATAGTGATCTCTCACTCCTCGCAGATCGATTGGTTCAGTTCCAAGTTCAAGTGCGCGCACAAGTACATTAATTCCGGCAATGTGAGTCAAAGGGAGTAAGAGTGACCAAGAATTACCAAATTCTGCACTGAGATATTTATTTGAAGCTCTCGCGGAAGAAAGAATTGCAGAGGAGCTAAGGCCAACCTCTTTTGAAATACCAGAACTTCCGGTTGTTGATACTACGAGGCTGACTCCGGCAGGCGCATGAGTGCTAGCTACTTTTCCAAAGGCCAGCGCAGGGCCATCTGATGCCAAGGCCTTCGCGATACGAGCCATCAATTCGCTGACTGTCCATTCGGGATTAGCCGAGCGAAGTTCTCGTTGTGCGTTCTGCTCCATTGCCCGCGTAGGCTATCGCTCGTAGACCAAATGGAGGAATCGTGAGCAAGCCTATTAAGCGTGATTTTGGTGACCGTTCTATCCCAGCATGGGCGACAGGTCGCGGTGGTGAATCATTTACAGATATCACCTATGAAGTTGCAG
>WLME01000018.1 GCA_009700365.1 Actinomycetota bacterium
AAATTTATATTCCAATTTCCTCAATCAATAAAAATTTATTTATCGATATTTTGACGCTGATGTAGGGTCGATAAGTATCTATTTATCGATAATAGCGATTGGGAGTCAGGTCGATATCTCAGTTAGATCCGAGATTCTCAGCGGGCAAAAGGCAAGAAAGAGGTTTAGTTATTTATCGTCAAAACACTAAATATCTAGCGTGCGCCTTCTATGCGAGAGGGTAGGATTGGACAATGTCAGTGAGAGCTATTCGAGGCGCTACTCAGGTTGAGTCCAATACCGCCGAGTCGATTTCAGCTGCCACTCAAGAGCTCATAACCCAGATGCTCGAATCCAATGAGTTAACGGCAAACGATGTGATTTCAGTTCTCTTTACCTCAAGCCCAGATCTTGATGCCGCATTTCCGGCGGCGGCAGCTCGGACTGTCGGATTTGAGAACACTCCTCTGATCTGTGCTGTAGAAATTGACGTTCCAGGCGCGCTACCTCGCACCGTACGCGTGATGGCCCATGTTGAAAGTGCTCGATCCAAGGATGAAATAACCCATATTTACCTTCACGGAGCGAAGTCGCTACGTCGAGATATAGCCCAATAAGCGGGTAGATATGACACTTTCTCATGTAAAGATCGTAGGTTCGGGGCTGATTGGGACCTCAATTGGGCTAGGTCTATCCCTTAAAGGGGTCGGCGTGACGATGCAAGACCTTGATCAACGCGCTGAAAATCTTGCCAATGACCTTGTACAGAGTTCATCCGATCACCCGGTAGACCTCGTAATCTTTGCGACCCCCATTAGCGCCCTGAATTCAGTACTCGATCGCGAATTTGCCTCTAACCCAAAGTCAGCATTTATAGATATTAGTTCAGTTAAGTCTAAAGTTAAGGTTGACGTTTCAGCATCAAAGCTGCCATTGCAGAGATTTCTTCCCACTCATCCAATGGCTGGCCGCGAAGTGGGTGGCGCAGAGTCTGCCAGAGCCGACCTTTTCAAGGGCCGCCCATGGATTATCGATAGCGCTGGGGTAGATGAGGATGTGCTGCTTTTGGCTTCTGAGTTGATTGAACTCTTGGGAGCCCATCAGATTGACCTTGATTCAGCCGAGCATGACAAAGCGGTAGCGCTGGTTTCGCATCTGCCTCAGTTGATTTCTTCCCTTCTGGCAAAACAGCTCAATGGGGCAGATGAGAGTTGGCTCAATCTTGCGGGTGCAGGGCTTAGAGATAGCACGCGGATCGCATCCTCAGATGCAAAGTTGTGGAAAGAGATTGTTTCGGCAAATAACCAAGCGCTGACTCCTTTACTCGTTGCCTTTGCCGAAGATCTCGCAAATCTCATTCAAACATTAAGCGATCAGAATTCAATTGAAAAATTTATCTCCGATGGTCAACGTGGACGAGCTCGTATTCCTGGTAAACATGGAGGCAAGGCTCGCGAGTACACGTACTTGCCTATTGTCATTGAAGATAAACCTGGACAACTTGCTTCACTCTTTGATGAATGTGCATCAGCGCTAGTGAATGTCGAAGATCTAACGATTGAACATAGTCCTGGTCAATTTACTGGATTAATCACCCTTGCACTGTCTGCTAGCGATGCAGAGAAACTATCTGAACATCTAAAATCTCGCGGATGGAGCGTTCATTCTCCAAGGAAGTAATTACTCGACGGAAAAGGCAATAGACTTATTCAACTAACGATGGGCTGAAAAATGATTGTTGTAGCGCTAGATGGTCCAAGTGGCTCTGGCAAATCAAGCACATCCAAAGCAGTTGCACTTCGAGCTGGTTGGAATTATTTGGATACCGGCGCTCTCTACCGTGCCGTGACTTTTCTTTCTTTATCGATAAAGAGTGAAAAGGCAGATGAAATTATCGCGGCGCTCAGTAATTCTCCAATTACCTTCAATTCAAATCCACGAGATCCAAAAGTGTTTCTGGGTGGCACAGACATCTCAGTTGAAATTAGGTCTCATGAGGTGACCGACAAAGTATCTGTCATTAGCGCACTTCCTGAGATTCGCAGTGAATTACTTGCGTTGCAGAGATCCATCATTGAGAAGGCCGATCGCGGAATTGTTGTAGAAGGTCGAGATATAGGCACAGTTGTATGTCCAGAAGCAGCGCTGAAGATATATCTGACTGCGGATATTTCAGCACGTGCAGATCGTCGAGATGCAGAATTTGCTGAAAATTCTTTAGGCAAAGCCGCAGTTGCGCAGTCGCTTCATGCGCGCGATGAAATTGATTCGACTCGTACATTTTCGCCACTAGCCATGGCTAATGACGCAGTGCATATTGATTCAACCGAGATTTCACTTGAAGAAACGATTGATCGTATCTGGGAGATCTTGTCGCAACGCTCGCTCCTTGGTCTGCCTATTGTTGCAATCTTGGGCCGACCAAATGTTGGAAAGTCAACATTGATTAACCGTTTCATTGGTCGACGTGAAGCAATTGTCGAAGATACGCCAGGTGTAACGCGCGATCGCGTGCAATACGAATGCGAATGGGGCGGTCGACGTTTCATCATCATGGACACTGGTGGTTGGGAATCAAAACCTGATGGTATTTCCGTACAGGTCAGTGCAAGTGCAGAACTTGCCATGCAAGAAGCTGACGTTCTCTGTTTTGTTGTTGATGCGCAAGTCGGAGCCCTTGATGAAGATGACATCTTGGTTCAAGAACTTCGTAAAGCTAAGAAGCCGACGATTCTTGTTGCAAATAAAGTTGATGGCGATAATGATGAATCAGATGCTCATGCGCTATGGAATATAGGTTTAGGCGAGCCCCATTTTGTTTCGGCGTTACATGGTCGCGGAAGCGGAGACTTGCTCGATGCAATCATCAAGGAGCTTCCAGAAGTCGGTTCAGCTCAGGTTCAAGATGGATACCGTCGCATCGCACTTATTGGGCGCCCAAATGTAGGTAAATCCAGTCTCTTTAATGCACTGGCGGGGGAGAGCCGTTCAATTGTTGATGACGTGGCTGGAACAACTCGCGATCCCATTGATGAGCTCATTGAGTTTGGTGGAAGCATCTGGCGCTTCGTAGATACAGCAGGTCTCAAAAAGCGAGCGAATCAAGCTAGCGGTACTGACTATTACGCGACTCTTCGAACTCAAACAGCGCTTGAACGTTGTGAGTGCGCTGTAGTTGTTCTCGATGCATCGGTGCCAATTTCTGAACAAGATTTACGTATCATCACGATGGTCGAAGAGGCCGGGAAGGCGATGGTTATTGTGATGAATAAGTGGGATCTCGTCGATGAAGATCGCCGAACTCAACTTGATAAAGAGATAGAGCGCCATCTTGATCAAGTTGAATGGGCACAGATTGTAAATGTTGCCGCCAAAACAGGTTGGCATAGAGACAGACTCGCCCCCGCGTTGAGAACGTCTATTGATTCGTGGGAACGTCGAGTTCCGACAGCAAAGCTCAATTCATTCTTAGGTGCACTCATCGGCGCGACCCCACCTCCAGTGCGCGGCGGTAAGCAACCAAAGGTTTATTACGCAACCCAAGCAGGAATCGCGCCACCAAAATTTGTTGTCTTCTCTTCTGGCTGGATTGAAGCTTCATATCGTAGATTTATCGAAAGACGGCTCCGAGAAGAGTTCAAGTTTCCAGGTACTCCAGTACAAGTAGCCATCCGAGTAAAGGAAAGAGATAAGGAGTAGTAGGTGTTAACCATTCCAAATGCTCTGACGTTACTTCGCTTCCTGGGCATTCCGCTCTTTATAGCTCTAGCACTGAGTCGAAACGCTGATGGATGGGCAATTCTTACATTGGCTTTAGGTGGAGCCACGGATTACTTCGATGGCAAATTGGCTCGCGCACTCAACCAAGAGTCTAGATTTGGTGAGATTGCAGATCCAACAATTGATCGCCTCTATATCGTTGCGACTCTTGTGGTTCTCTACATCAGAGATGCAATCCCAATGTGGTTGATTGCAATCCTAGTTTTCCGTGATCTCTTTATGCTTGTGGTGGCAATATTTCTGCAACTCAAGGGATTTGCGCCGCTCAAAGTCACCTACCTCGGAAAGGCTGCCACCTTCAATCTGCTTTACGCCTTCCCTTTCTTGCTACTTGCATTGAGTGATTCCTGGTTTGGGACTGTGGCATTCATCTTTGGCTGGGCTTTTGCGATCTGGGGTGTGACGCTCTACGTTGGCACGGCGATTGGATATTTCCGTACTGCCATAAAGACCATTACAGTTCGACCACACATAATCGAGGGTCAGTAGGAGCAGACAATGTCGAACATTCCATCAGATTTGCAGTACACAAAAGAGCACGAGTGGGTTGCATCGACTTCAAACGCGCTTCGCCTTCGAATGGGAATTACCGATTATGCGCAAGGAGCTCTAGGCGACATTGTTTATGTGCAGATGCCTAAGATCGGTGAAGTTGTCACTGCGGATAAGGTCTGCGGAGAAGTCGAATCAACAAAGAGCGTCTCTGAAATTTTTGCTCCAGTCACAGGAACCGTTGTTGCTATCAATGATGCATTGGCCAACGCCCCTGAGTTAATTAATTCGGATCCTTATGGAGCAGGGTGGTTAGTGGAAATAGAAGTCTCCTCTGAACCGACCGGCTTGCTTTCTGCAGCTGAATACGGGTCGATTACAGCCTAAATCTCGGCTTGATTTATCGTTTTTAACTCTCTAGTGTCACCCTTAAGTTGACGTCCAAAGTCGAGGGCGCGAAAGAGCTAAAGGGGAGTTCGATGGCTAAGCCAGATGAAGATCGCGAACTCACCAGCACTCTCCACCTCGGACTTCGTTCAGTAGTAGGCAATTCCCCAGCCGATCTCATCAATGATCTCATCGGACACGCAACTGATGAAGAACGCCAGATAATTAATGGTGTTCTTGCAAGTGATGGCAACTCCGCAATGGTTTTTATCCATCGTGGTGCGCAGAAAGGCGCGAGATTCCTCGTTACTTCCGATGGAGTAACGATTGGTCGTTCACCTGAAAGTTCAATCTTTCTTGACGATATAACTGTTTCTCGCAAGCATGCATCAATCGAGAAGAACGGAGATTCCTTCACATTTAAGGATTCCGGAAGTCTCAATGGTTCATACGTCAATAATCAATCTGTCACTGAGAAGAATTTAGTTTCGGGTGACGAGATTCAAATTGGAAAATTTCATCTGCTCTTTATTGGCAGCAAACTCGTAGGGGAGAAGTAAATGAGCGTTCCAGCACGTGCGTATTTAAGTATTGGTGAAGTACTCACAAAATTGCGCGGGGATTTTCCTGACATCACAATCTCTAAGATTAGATTTCTAGAATCTGAAGGGCTCATTGAGCCTCAACGCACACCTTCGGGATACCGCAAATTTACAACGACTGACCTTGAGCGTCTGCGCTATGTGCTGCTTGCTCAGCGAGATCAGTACCTACCCCTAAAAGTTATTAAAGAGAACCTCGATGCCCTAGATCGAGGATTGCAACCTGCAGCCCAAGGTGGGGTCCCATCACCTCGTCCGACTTTAGGTTTAGCAACTATTGATGGCGAATTTGCTCCAGCAGCATTTGCAGAACAGTCTGAGATGCGTCTTTCGCGCGAAGAGCTATTAAAGGCATCGGGTTTAGAAGATGGCCAACTCGTAGAACTTGAATCATTTGGATTGATTACTATTCGTGGACGTCACTACGACAGCGATGCACTCTCAGTCGCAAAGGCTGTCGCCGAGATGGCAGGGTTTGGAATCGAGCCGCGCCATCTTCGTTCATTCAAATCTGCAGCCGATCGCGAAATTGGTCTCATCGAACAAGTCATCACCCCATTTACTCGTCAGAAGAGCAGTGAAGCAAAGGCGCGCGCCGAGGAAGTACAGAAGGAGATTGCATCTCTATCGGTTCGTCTCCACGCAGCGCTTGTTCGCGGCGGATTAAATCGTCTTCGCTAATCGATTTTTTAGGACACAATCGTGCTGGTTCAGGTAGAGGTCGTTGGCGTTCGCATTGAGATGCCATCGAATCAGCCGATTGTCCTACTCAGAGAAATCGGTGGAACTCGCTTCCTCCCAATCTGGGTTGGAGCGGTAGAGGCGACTTCCATTGCATTCGCCCAACAAGGTTTAGAGGCACAGCGCCCACTTACCCACGATCTAATACGAGACCTTCTTGATCGTGTAGACATAACTCTCACAAGTGTCCACATCACCGATATTCGAGATGGCGTCTTCTTCGCCGAACTCTTGCTTCGTAACTCCGAAGGGGCTCTAGAACCGCTCTCAGCCAGACCATCTGATGCGATAGCAGTTGCTCTTCGGACCAAGAGCAACATCATGGTCAATAGCGAGTTGTTGGACGAGGTCGGGATCGATATCCCTGAGCAGGTGGCCAACGATGTTTCAGCTGCGGGGGACCAGGAGCTCGAAGCTTTCCGCGAGTTCCTAGATGGAATCAACCCAGAAGATTTCGCAGGGTAGCCTTGGAGTCTCAACCTCAAGTAGAGGTTTTGTTCGTGTCGGTATCGGATATCTGAGGCGGAGAGGCGTAGCCTTTGCGCTAACCCCACTACGTGAAAGCGAGCCCCCTCTCGTGACAGATCAAGAATTTGAAATTGGTTACCGCGGCGCAACTGCGTGTTCTGCTGCAGGTATTTCTTATCGTCAACTCGATTACTGGGCTCGGACTGGTTTAGTCGAACCTTCGATTCGTACAGCAACAGGTTCTGGAAGCGCTCGTCTCTACGGTTTCCGTGACATTCTCGTTCTTAAGATTGTTAAGCGCCTTCTTGATGCTGGTGTATCACTTCAAAATATTCGCACAGCTGTCGATCATCTTCGTAGCCGTGGAGTTACAGAACTAGAGCGAATCACGTTAATGAGCGATGGTGCATCAATCTACGAGTGCGCAAGTCCTGATGAGATTATCGATCTACTTGCGGGTGGCCAAGGTGTATTTGGAATTGCAGTTGGCAAAGTTTGGCATGAAGTCGAAGGGTCGCTAGCAACCCTTCAAGGTGAGGTCAACGGTGAGACTGTTGGTGGCGAAAATAACGATGAACTCTCACTCCGTCGAAAGGCGAAGGGCGCTTAAGACTTCTATATTTCTCCTCTAGCGCGTCATTGCATCTTTTAGGAGAGTAGCTCGTTGAGCAATTATCAGGAGTTCGAAGATCGTCATATCGGTCCATCAGCATCGGATGAACTCGAGATGCTCGGCGTACTCGGCTATTCGGATATTAAGAGATTCATCGCTGATGTGGTTCCTGAAAATATTCATATTGAAAAGCAACTCAAAGATGTCTTAGATGCAGCCAAGAGTGAAGTTGAAGTTATCGCAGAGCTTCGTGACATTGCTTCCCAGAATGAAGTCTTTACTTCACTGATTGGTGGGGGTTATTACGGAACAATTACTCCGCCAGTAATCAAGAGAAATGTTTTAGAAAATCCAGCGTGGTACACCGCATACACGCCTTATCAACCTGAAATTTCTCAAGGGCGTCTCGAAGCGCTCTTTGCATTTCAAACCGTGATCTGCGATATGACAGCCCTTGCTCTGGCAAATGCATCAATGCTCGATGAGGGAACTGCTGCGGCCGAGGCGATGACCCTAGCTCGCCGTTCTTCAAAGGCATCTGATGATGCAGTTTTCTTAATTGAAGAACATGTACATCCGCAGACTAAGGCGGTCGTCATAACTCGTGCAAAACCGTTAGGAATCAAAGTTGTCGAAGTTGATTCAGGGCATGTGGCTCGTGACGGCTATGACGGGGAATTCTTTGGTCTTCTTCTGCAATACCCAGATACAACCGGAGAGATTTGTGATTATTCAAAGGTTACTGACTTCGCGCATTCAAAGAACGCATTGGTGATTGCAGCAACTGACCTTCTCGCATTGACTCTCCTAAAAGCTCCAGGGGAGTGGGGTGCAGATATTGCCGTGGGATCAGCACAGCGCTTCGGCATTCCTATGGGATTCGGCGGTCCGCACGCAGGTTTCATGGCAGTTCGCACCGGACTAGAGCGTTCACTTCCTGGACGTCTTGTAGGTCAGAGCGTGGATTCACATGGCAATCCTGCATTTCGTCTAGCGCTTCAAACTCGCGAACAACATATCCGGCGCGATAAGGCAACGAGCAATATCTGTACAGCGCAAGTACTTCTTGCAAATATGAGCGCCTTCTATGCCATGTGGCATGGACCAAAAGGTCTGGCCCAGATTGCAGAACGGATTCATAGCTTTGCATCTCGCCTTCAGAGCGCTTCGTCATCACGCAATGACATTATCTTCGACACCGTTACCGTAGATGTAAAGAATGCGCAGGCAATCCATGCAGCGGCACGGGCAAAGAAGATTAATTTCGGAAAGGTCTCTGACACTCAAGTTCGAATTTCCTTCGACGAGACAACGACAGAAAAGACTTTTGCGGATGTTCTTGAAATCTTAGGAATTGTTGATGCACCGCCTTCAAAGATTTCAGATTCAGTTAAGCGAAGTAGCGCCTATCTTCAGCACCCAGTCTTTAATACCTACTTCTCCGAAACATCTATGTTGCGCTATCTACGCACTCTTGCAGATCGTGATTTGGCGCTCGACCGAACAATGATTCCACTCGGTTCTTGCACAATGAAACTCAACGCAACAACCGAGATGGAGGCAGTGACCTGGCCAGAGTTCGCTTCTCTGCACCCATTTGCACCGGCCGATCAAACTCGCGGTTCACGTCTTCTCATTGACCAACTTTCTCAGTGGTTAATTGAAATTACTGGGTATGACGCTGTATCTCTTCAGCCCAATGCAGGAAGCCAAGGCGAATTTGCGGGTCTGCTGGCAATTCGTAATTATCATGATTCTCGCGGAGATCATGGTCGAAATATTTGCCTCATTCCTTCAAGTGCCCATGGCACAAATGCTGCAAGTGCTGTGATGGCGGGTATGAAAGTAGTTGTTATTGAATGTGATGATGCAGGCAATGTGAGTGTCAATGATCTCAAGGTAAAAATTGCTGAACATGGTTCGACACTGGCCGCTTTAATGGTTACATACCCTTCAACTCACGGTGTCTTTGAGTCAGCGATTAGCGAAATTTGCGGACTTGTTCATGATGCCGGTGGACAAGTGTATGTAGATGGTGCAAATCTCAACGCGCTTGTTGGTACTGCACAACCTGGAAAGTTCGGCGCAGATGTTTCACACTTGAATCTTCATAAGACTTTCTGCATTCCTCATGGTGGTGGGGGACCGGGCGTTGGTCCTGTTATCTCAAAGGCGCATTTGGCACCTTTCCTACCGAACCATCCGATGGATGAGCTTGCTGGTCCTGTAACAGGTCCTGGCCCGATTTCAGCTGCACCGTTTGGTTCTGCCAGTATCTTGCCAATCTCATGGGCCTATATCCGATTAATGGGGGGAGAAGGCCTTACCCATGCAACTGAAGTGGCAATTCTCAATGCCAATTACATGGCTCACCGATTAAAGGATGCATATCCCGTCCTGTATACCGGCAATAAGGGGCTCGTTGCCCATGAATGCATTCTTGATGTACGCGATATAACAAAGATTTCTGGTGTAACAGTCGATGACATTGCAAAGCGTTTGATGGACTTTGGTTTCCATGCGCCCACTATGTCTTTTCCTGTTGCAGGAACTTTAATGATTGAACCCACAGAGTCAGAAGATATTCTCGAGATGAACCGTTTTATCGATGCGATGATTGCAATTCGTGGTGAAATTAAAGAGATCATTGACGGAACAATTCCAGTCGAAGAATCAGCTCTGCGACACGCACCTCACACAATTGGAGCGATTGCCAATTCACAGTGGGAGAGAAGCTACTCACGCGAACGTGGAGCCTTCCCAGCGACCCTGACAGGTCTTATTCCGGGTGAGTTAATTGGCGCTAAAGGAAAGTATTGGCCGACTACTGGACGTATCGATGGCGCTTACGGGGATAGGAACCTTGTCTGCTCGTGCCCACCGATAGAGGCCTTTGCTTAGCCTCTCTTTACTTACTTTACATAATGTAACTTATCGGCGTTAGGTCTGAGCCGTCTAGATACGCCCCAGAGCGTAGTTCTCCATAACGCTTCAAAGACGATACTTCGGCTCATCTTTGAGACTCCATTAATTCTCTCTACGAAAGTTATAGGCACTTCGATCATCGTCGCTCCAGCAAGTTCTGAGGCCATCGCCATTTCAAGGCTGTAGCAATATCCGGAGGCTTTCATCTCATCGAGATTTAACTGTGACAAGAGTTCCTTGGTGTAAACCCGAAATCCTCCCGTCAGGTCGTGTAACGGGATTTCTAAAGCTAACCTGGCATAACGAGTACCAGCCCTAGAGAGTAATTGTCTACTTTTCGGCCAATTAACTACTGAGCCACCTGTTATCCAACGAGTCCCGATCGTCATTGAAAGTGGCTCATCTGTTGCATCGAGCATCGCTGGTAAATCTTCAACTCTATGTGAGCCATCAGCATCCATCGTGACAACTCTTGAATAGATATCTGAATTGAGTACTTGTGCGAACCCCGCGCGATAAGCGCTACCCAAACCATCTTTGTGAGATCGGCGAAGGACTTGTACCCAGGGAATATCGAGACTTTCTACGATATTTGCAGTGTTATCTGGTGAATTATCATCTATGACGAGCACATCAAAGTCTCGTGCAATATGAAGTTGAGCCAACTTTTTCAATAAATCGACAATTGTTTCTGACTCATTATAGGTAGGAACAAGGATTACGGGTTTCATACAAGAATTCCTTTACCAACCAAGTGCAGAAATTAATCTGTCAACACTTGCGCCCAAACCATATTCTTCCTTTATCTGATAGATGGATGAAAGGTCATCGGGTTTCGTGGGCATCTCGATCGTCATAGTTGGAATAGCAACGTCTTTGGCGCAGTGGACCAATGTTGGTGCAATCTTGAGGTAATCCGCACCATCAATTATCTTCTTTGCAAGTGATTTGCTCAGCGCAGCATGTTCAGCTCTTGCTCCGGCAAGGGCCTCCTCGACAGTTTCAAAATGATTTGCAATCAGAGCAGCTCCCTTTTCTCCGATTCCACGAACGCCGGGAAGCCCATCCGAAGGATCGCCTCGAAACATTGCAAAGAGTGCATACCTATCCCCCGGAATCCCATATTTTTCCGAGACCCATTGCGTATCAACCAAATCGTGTTGCGAGATTCCGCGCGCTAAATAAACAATTTTTACATCTCGTTTGTCATCAACTAATTGAAAGAGATCCCTATCCCCCGTAACAACTCGTATAGGTCCTTGTTCTTTGACTGCGAAGGTTGCCATGACATCATCTGCCTCATAGTCGTCGACACCAAGCATAGGAATTCCGAATGCATCCAAGAGATCGAGTAGGACAGGTATTTGAGGTGTCAGAGTCTCGGGCTCTTCTTCCTCTTCACTCTCTTCTTCCAATCGATTCGCTTTGTAATCAGGAAAAAGATCCACACGCCAGGATGGACGCCAATCTCCCTCAATACATGCGACGATGCGGTTGGGTGAATACATTCCTATGAGGCGTGCTGTCATATCAAGATAACCGCGTATGGCATTGACCGGCATTCCTGATGGTGAGAGCAAGGTGTCCGGCATTCCATAGTAAGCGCGGTACCAAAGAGAGGCGCTATCTAAGAGCATCAGAGTCATAGTTCGCCCAACATATATGAAACGACTCCTCTATCCAAACGTTTGATTCCTTCGCGACATGCAGGACGTAAATCTTCGGCTGCACCTCCTATTTGAGTAAGCAGATCTATCAATTGCTTAATGCTTCTCACGAAATCTCCTACAGTCATCTCGGTCCCCTTGAGAACACTGCTGAGGGAATTCCCATTTGCCCATCGGAAAGATGCATAACAGAAGCCGAAGTCTGGTTCGCGTTGCGTCTTCACATCAAACTGATTCTCGATTGCCTCTAGTTCAATCCAGATTCGTGATACGGCGACAAGTGCTTGCGTAACGTTTTCGTTGGGCATTTTTGGCGAATACGGCTCGGAACTTCTTCCTTGGTAAATCATGGCGGAGGCAACCGATAGAAGTTCTGTCGGACTCAAACCCTCGAATACACCTCGACGAATAGATTCGGTTAAGAGCAGATCAGATTCGGCAAAAATCTTGGCAAGAATCTTGCCCTGTTCAAGAGGTTTTTCTCCTTCGATATATCCGAGGTGAGTAAGAACATCGCAGATTCTGTCGAAGGTCTTTGAAATAACGTGTGTGCGATTTTCAACTCGCGCTCGAAGCCCCTCAGACTCTCGATTAAGACGGTCCGCCTTTTCAGCAAAGCGGGCGTGTGTTTCTCGGTCGTTACAAGAATGGCATGAATGTTGTCGAAGTGCTCGCCTCATACCATCAAGCTCATTCTCCAATTTAACGCGTTGACGTTGATCGATACTTCGCCGACTATCTCGTTTACTCAAGAGACGTTCTAGCTCTTTGATATCAATTCTGATCCTGGAATAATCCGAGAAGTTGCCAAGGTGACATTGCGCCGACTCTTCAAGTTCTGCGGCAGCGGAATTATTCTTTCGAATCTGCCGGACTAATCCCACAACTGCCCTATCGGCCTGAAATTGTGCGAATGAAGATTCAAGGCTTCCATGCGCACGTTCGCGACCGAAGCGAGCAATGAGATTGATCGACATGTTGTATGTAGGGGTAAATGATGAACGCAAAG